>NZ_JAHNZV010000099.1 GCF_022267535.1 Psychromonas antarctica | reverse complement strand
TGTTATAGATTTAATCGTCGTTTCACGCTTGAGGATATGCTGCCTCGGTTTATGTTCGTTGCCTTACGTACTCCGCCTATGCCACAACGCTATTTAAGCATGGCTGAGCTTTATGGGTAATCAGGTAAATCTATTTAGGAATATTTCATTCCTTGTTAATGGCTTAAGTTCGTTATTATTCAAAATATAAACCTGCTTTGCAGTTAAGTGCTCATAACTGAATTGTGAATGAAAATATAAATGAAACTGTGAAATGATATTCACAACTTCATTTATAGGACATTAATTATTACTAAACGCTAAAGTAATTCCTAACCTTGTATCATTTTTATCAAGTAGAGGCTCGACTATTCCTCCTTGAGAAATCAGATACTCGCCAAGTGAATTCATGTTGTGGGGGTTGTGCTGGCGATTAGATGATCTATTAACTATACAATCATGGTTGTCTACTCGATGAAGTACAACTTCACCTGATGTGTATTCGACTTCTAAACAGTTTATTAAATGTTTTAAATATCCATGTGTATGTTTAACAAACCATTCTTTTTTGAAATGGGTATGTTCCAGTGAAGGGGGGGAAAATAAAGTATCCAGTTCTCTGATAATTAATCTTATCGAATTACCATTTAATTGAAGCATGTAATACATTGTGAAGCCGTATCGATGATCAGTTAAATGCCCTCTGGGGTGTTTTCTGTTTTTTCGATGGCGGATATGCGTCAAAATAGAGTTGTCTGCATGGCTTAATGCTTCGTATATGTCGTATTGTGGTTCTTTTTCACCTTCAAAAATATGATAGTGAAGCGCGATTATTTCTTCATCATATAAAGATTCTAAATTATTGTTTGCAATGGAGTGAGAAACAGAGTGTGGAATTAAAGCCAATTTCTTAACTGCATTTATGTTTGATTTCCAACCTGAACTAATAAGCTTTTGTATTTCATTGCGAAAATCACTTGCGTCAACACTATCGTAATTTTTGATTAACTCAAGTGGCGCAACGGATATCGATGCAAAGCTCATTAACTCCGACCAACTATTACATTGATAGTAATAAGAAATCATTTCTTGAGCTTCGCCGAGCGTTACGCTTAATTTCTTTACTAAGAATTTAGCCTGATTACGTATGCGGAATTCAGGTGGGAATTGGTAAGTGCTTTCGTTGCTAGAAGAGTACATAAAATAATCCTTATGAATAATACTTCACTGCCCATAAAAATGAAGATTCAAAAAGGAAAATTAAGTTAATGTGTTTTTAAAAACATTACGCTGTGATGACACTTTTTCTATGGGCTGAAAGGTTTGCGAAACCTATACTCATTTAAGCTTATAACTTAATGAAATTCAATAGCAATCATAACAATATCCACCCTCGTCTGCAGAAATCTCTCTAAATCTCTGTATAATCACTTTTTACTTTTCTTTTAGGATTTTCATGACTTCTTCTAACTTTTCATCGACCGCTGCCTTTATCTGGTCGGTTGCTGACCTGCTGCGTGGTGACTTTAAACAATCTCAGTATGGTCGTATTATCCTGCCGTTTACACTGCTACGTCGTCTTGAGTGTGTACTGGAAGCAAGCAAAGATGCGGTCGTGGCACAGCATGAAAAAGTTAAAGTAATGAACTTACCGGAAGAAGCACAAGAGAAGATGCTGTTACGTGCAACTGATAACTTGACGTTCTTTAACACCTCACCGATGGACCTTGGCAAGATGGGGCAGTCAGACATTAAAGCCAACCTTGAGCACTACATTCAATGCTTCTCCCTCGATGCCCGTGAAATCTTTGAACATTTTAAGTTTGATGAATTTGTCGGTTCACTTAATGAAGCCAACCTGCTGTACAAGGTAGTAAAGAAATTTGCGACTACCGACCTAAGCCCGTCAGCGATCTCCAACTACGAGATGGGGTTAGTCTTTGAAGAGTTAATTCGTCGCTTTGCAGAAAGCTCTAATGAAACAGCAGGCGAGCACTTTACCCCACGTGACATAGTACAGCTAACCACTTCATTGGTGTTTATGGAAGATGATAACGCCCTCTCGAAGGACGGTACTATCCGCACGATTTACGACCCAACAGCGGGCACTGGTGGCTTCTTATCGTCAGGCATGGAGTATGTGTACGAGCATAACAAATCAGCACGTATGGTGGCGTTTGGGCAGGAGCTAAACCCTGAGTCTTATGCGATTTGTAAAGCCGACATGCTCATCAAAGGACAAGAAGTTAAAAACATTAAATTGGGTAACACGTTATCCAATGATCAACTGCCTGCGGACAAGTTTGATTACATGCTCTCTAACCCGCCGTTTGGTGTGGACTGGAAGAAGATTGAAGCTGATATTAAAGATGAGCACCAATTAAAAGGGTTTGCTGGTCGCTTTGGTGCAGGCTTGCCACGTGTCTCTGATGGTTCATTGTTGTTCTTAATGCATTTGATCAGCAAGATGCGTGACTGCTCTTCATCCGCCGCAGGCGCTTCACCTGCCACAGGCGTTTTACCCGCCGCAGGTGCTTCATCTGCTAGTGGCGCTGAGAACGGTGGACGTATCGGTATTATTCTTAATGGCTCGCCATTGTTTACTGGTGGTGCTGGCAGTGGTGAAAGTGAAATTCGCCGTTACATTCTCGAATCCGATCTACTCGAAGCGATTGTCGCGTTACCAACTGACATGTTCTATAACACCGGCATCGCGACTTATGTTTGGATACTCAGTAATAAAAAAGATCAGCAACGCAAAGGCAAGGTGCAGTTGATTGATGGCTCGAACCTCTATGGCAAGATGCGTAAATCGTTAGGCTCTAAACGTAACTTAATGAGTGCTGACGATATTAAAACTATCACCCGTGCGTTTGGTGGTTTTACGGCGATTGACGCTACCTCTCTTGAAGAGCTTGGCTTAGATAAACCTGCTGAGCAAAAGTCTAATCGTGGTCGTCAGTCTGCAACTCCTAAAACCGCAGTACCTAAAACCTTTGCGAGTAAACTATTCAACAGTACCGATTTTGGCTACCGCCGTCTGGCTATTGAGCGTCCATTGCGTTTATCTGCACAGGTCACTGATCAAGCGGTTCAATCATTGCGTTTTGCGCCTAAGCCGTTTAATGCGGTGATGCAGCGTATTAACAGTGATTTTGGTTCAACATGGACAGATGAAAGCTACGGTGACCTTACCGATTGCGAAGCTGAACTTCGTGCCATGCTCAAAGCCGACTTTCCTGAGTTGAAAGAGAAACAGATCAAAGATTTACTGGACAGTAAAATCTGGCTATTCCAAAAATCATTAATGGAAAAAGCAAAGCAACTACAGGCTGAATTAGGCGAAGAGCAAAGTGATGACTTTAACCAGTTCGATCTTGAACTGAAAGACGCGTTTAGAGCCACTGGCATCAAGTTTGATACCAAAGAGAAGAAGCAATTTTTAGATGCGGTAACGTGGAAGAACCAAGAAGCTGAGCCCGTGGTGAAGAAAACTATCAAAGGAGGCGCACAGCCTCTCTATGGGACGTTTACCTATAGCGGTAGCGTCAAAGCTTACAAAGGCAAGGTAGTGGAGTTCCAGACGGATGGTGACCTGCGTGATAACGAAAACGTGCCACTTGACCCTTCTATCACCAACGCGGAACTGATTGAAACCTACTTCAATAAAGAAGTTGCGCCACATGTAACGGACGCATGGATCAATGCCGATAAGCGTGATGCGAAGGATGAAGAGATAGGCATTGTTGGCTATGAAATTCCTTTTAACCGTCACTTCTACCAGTACCTACCACCACGGGACTTAACTGAGATTGATGCCGACCTCGATGCCGTGAGTGCGGACATTATGAAGCTCTTACAAGAGGTGCATTCATAATGACAAAGGATATGGTAAACGATGCGGTAAACAATACGGTAAATAACGAACTGATGTCTGTTGACCCGCATTACAAGCAGTGGTTAACCGAGCTTAAACAGCGCGTTTTACAAAGCCAACTTAAAGCCGCTATAAGAGTGAATAGTGAACTGCTGGAGCTGTATTGGCAATTAGGCGCGGAGATTGTTGAACGACAAAAATCCTCAACATGGGGTGACAAGTTACTGGCTCAGCTTAGTAAAGACTTAATGGCGACGTTTCCCGATATGAAAGGTTTTTCAGTACGAAACCTTAAATACATTCGCCAGTGGCAACAATTCTATGCAGACGATGCAATTGGGCAACAACTTGTTGCCCAATTAGTGCAGATCCCATGGGGACACAATATTCAAATCTTCACTAAGTGCCAAACCATGGAAGAGGCTGTTTATTATGTTCAAAGCACCCTTGAGCACGGTTGGAGCCGTAATGTCTTAGTGCATCAGATAGAAAGTGAACTGTGGCAACGTGAAGGCAACGCATTACATAATTTTGCACGCACACTGCCAGCAACACAATCCGACTTAGCGATGCAGACCTTAAAAGACCCTTACATTTTCGATTTTCTTAACCTAAGCAAGCAGCATAGTGAAAGAGAGTTAGAGCAAGGGTTAATCGACCACATCACTCAATTTTTACTAGAGCTAGGCGCAGGGTTTGCGTACATGGGGCGACAGTATCCAATCAAGGTGGGTGAGCGTGACTTTTATATCGATCTACTGTTCTACCATGCACGTCTGCACTGTTATGTAGTGATTGAATTAAAATTGGGTGACTTTGAGCCAGAGCATGCAGGTAAGCTGAACTTTTACATCAAAGCGATTGATGAGCAACTCTGCAAACAAGGTGATGCGCCAACCATCGGCATATTGTTATGCAAAACCAAAGATAAAGTCGTCGCTGAATACGCCCTGAGCGACATCAACAAGCCGATGGGTATTTCCGAGTACAAGCTTACACAGTCGCTTCCCGAAGCCCTACAAAACAGCTTACCTAGTGTGGCAGAGCTAGAGTTGTTGGGGGGTGACCATGAACAGTCTTGATCGTAATAAAGAGTCAACCTTGAACCGGAAATATGTGGCTTATCCAGAGTATAAGGATTCTGGGGTTGAGTGGTTGGGTGATGTTCCAGAACATTGGTTGCTTACTAGGGTTAAGTATGTTGCAGAGTTGACACCTAAAAAGCCAGTTGTTGACCGCACTCTTGACTGTAGCTTTATTCCAATGGAAAAGCTTAAAACAGACTCTATTATCTTGGATGAAAATAAGAAAATAGATGCTGTGTATGATGGCTATACCTATTTTGCAGATGGCGATATATTAATGGCTAAAGTTACGCCATGTTTTGAAAACAAAAATATTGCTATTGCCACAGGACTCACAAATCAAATCGGCTTTGGCTCTTCTGAGATTTATACTATCCGAGCTGGAGTAAGCGTAGACAATAGATTTCTTTTTTATCGCTTGCAAGAAGATGGTTTTATGGATTTGGCAACTGGTGCAATGACTGGAGCAGGAGGCTTAAAGCGAGTTCCCTCTGATACTGTTACAAATTATACCTATGCTTCTCCTGTGTTAGAAGAACAAACCCAAATCGCCAATTTCCTCGATCACGAAACAGCCAAAATAGACACCCTGATCGACAAGCAACAACAATTGATTAAACTGCTAAAAGAGAAACGTCAGGCGGTGATCAGCCATGCGGTGACCAAAGGGCTAAATCCGCAAGCCCCAATGAAAGATTCCGGTGTTGAGTGGTTGGGTGAAGTGCCAGAGCATTGGGAAATTAAAAAGAACAAGTATCTACAAGACTTTATTACCAGTGGATCTCGTGGATGGGCTGGGTATTATTCCGATGAGGGACAACTATTTTTTAGAATTACAAATCTAACAAGAGATACTATTGAGCCAAAATTAGAGTCAATTAAGAATGTTCAACCTCCTTTAGGAAGTGAAGGAGAGCGTTCAAGAATTAATAATGGCGATCTATTAGTCTCTATTACAGCTGACCTTGGTTCTGTCTGTGTGGCAGATGAGTCAATTTCAGGAGGCTACGTTAGTCAACATGTTTCTTTATGCCGACCTAATAAATCAGTAGTAAATTCTAGATGGTTAGCATATTTCATCTTATCAGATGCTTCAAAAGAGCAATTATTGGGTGCTGGTTATGGAGGGACTAAAATTCAACTTAGCTTGGAAGATATTCGAGAGTTAGTTGTTGCTTTCCCTCCCGAAGTTGAACAAACCCAAATTGCTTCTTTTATTGACAGTAAATTGCATCAGTTTAAGTTACTAGTTAATAAAGCTGATGAGCAAGTTTTACTACTCCAAGAACGCCGCACAGCTCTGATCTCAGCCACCGTCACAGGAAAAATTGATGTGCGCGACTGGAATGCATCAAAAATGGAGGCAATCTGATGAGTGATATTAAGTTATTTCAACTTTCAGCAACTAGTCATGTTCTTGCTGATGATCAAGCGGTTATTGAGCTTACAAGTAAAACAGCAAAACTTGAAAAAGACCTGCAATTGCAAATTGAACAAAACATGGAAGTTTTTTTAGGTATTCGATTTTTGGTCAGTGAGCACAGCACGGGTAAAACACATAAAGGTCGCATTGACTCTCTGGGTTTAGATGAAAATGGTTGCCCTGTTATTATTGAATACAAACGCCACTCTAACGAGAATGTGATTAACCAAGGTTTATTCTATTTAGACTGGCTATTAGATCATCAAGCTGAATTTAGATGGTTAGTGATGGATAAATTCGGTAAAGAAGTTGCTCAAAATATTGAATGGGCAGGTACACGTTTGGTTTGTATTGCCAGTGATTTTAATAAGTATGATGAGCATGCAGTGCAGCAAATACATCGTAATATTGAGTTGATGCGTTACCGTTACTTTGGTGAAAATCTTCTGTTACTTGAACTAGTAAACGCCACTTCTGTGCCTCAACCTATTAGTACTGTGACTAAAGTTAAGGCTTCGGTTACAAGTGCTAAAGCAAAAACTAACAACAATAACAATAAAACCGAACGTAAAGATACACATGAAGCTCGTATCCTACAGGCTGATAGTAGTTTGCTCTCATTGTATGGGGCTATTTGTGATTATTCTGACTCTTTAGGTGATGAAGTTCAGCGTAAAGAACTTAAATTTTACACTGCTTTTAAACGAATTAAGAATTTTGTTAGTGTACAAGTTTGGGCTCCTCAACAAGATCCATCATTACGGTTATATATGAAACTTAATCCCGATAATATTGATTTAATTATTGGAAAAGTTAGTGATGTGAGAGATAAAGGGCATTGGGGTACTGGTGATTTAGAGGTCATTGTGAGAAGTGTTGACGACCTTGAATTAGCCAAGCAGCTTATCGAAAAAAGTTATCAGGAGAATTAAATGCTAGATTCTACTCAAGAACGAATTTTCCAAGATGACATCATTGCACAGATGGTCACTAACGGTTGGGTGGAAGGTAAGCCTGACGGTTACAACCGTGAGTCGGCTTTGTATGAGCTGGATGTATTAACTTTTGTCAAAGGCACACAACTCAAAGAGTGGCAGAAGCTTTGTAAGCTCTTCCCGATTGATCCTGAGTCGCACTTCCTTGATGCATTAGTTGGTCAGCTCAAAAAAGCGGACATTAATGCGACCGACCAGCTTTCACGTAACTACGGTACCTTGGGTGTGTTGCGTCATGGTTTGAAAATCCGTAATGCACGTTTCTCTTTGTGTCAGTTCAAACCCGAGCACAACCTCAACCCTGATACGCTAGCGCGCTATCAGCAGAATATCTGCCGTATCGTACCTGAGCTGGTCTACAGCCCTTATGCGACGGCGGAACACCTCGCCTCTACAGGTAAAAAAGCCAAAGCATGGCGCATTGACTTGGTGCTGTTTGTGAATGGTCTGCCAGTTTCAACCTTAGAGTTAAAATCAGAGTTTAAACAAGCCATTGAAAATGCGATCAAGCAGTATAAGTTTACCCGTCCACCTAAAGATCCCGTTACCAAAAAGCCGGAGCCGTTACTAAGCTTTAAACGTGGTGCGTTAGTACACTTTGCGGTGAGCCAATACCAAGTGTATATGGCAACACGACTCGAAGGTGGTGATACGTACTTCTTGCCGTTTAACAAAGGCACGCATGATGGTGGCGCTGGTAACGATGTGCCTGACGATGAGAACCGTTACGCAACGGATTACCTGTGGAATGAGGTGTTGCACCCAGACAACCTGCTCAATATTATCGCGCGTTTTGTGCATCTGCAAATCGAAGAGAAAGAAGAAGGTGACGGGCGAAAATACAAGAAAGAGACGCTGATCTTCCCGCGTTATCACCAGTGGGATGTGGTTACTAAGTTGATTGATGCCGCCATTGATGAAGGCACAGGTAATAAATACTTGATACAACACAGTGCTGGCTCTGGTAAGTCCAACTCGATTGCATGGACTGCGCATCAGCTATCGATACTTCATGATGATCAGGGCAACAAACAGTTTCATTCAGTGATTGTGGTGACCGACCGCACAGTGCTTGATGACCAGCTACAAGAGACCATCTACCAGTTTGAACATGCCGATGGCGTCGTCGGACGTATTAACAATAAAGAGGGTGATGGCTCTAAATCTGAGAAGCTGGCGGATGCATTAGAAAACGCACAGCCAATTATCATCGTAACCATTCAAACCTTTCCGCATGTGCTGCGTGCCATTGAGAATAGCCTTAGCTTAAAAGCGCGTAACTATGCGGTGATTGCCGATGAAGCGCACTCCTCACAAAGTGGTTCAACCGCGCGCCAGTTAAAAGAAGTATTGATGACCGATGAGATGGATGACGATACGGTTTTATCCTCGGAAGATATTCTTGATGCGACCATTGCTGCGCGTCGTGGCAGTGGCAACCTCAATTATTATGCGTTTACCGCGACGCCTAAGCCGAAGACCTTGGAGTTATTTGGTCGTCTGCCTGATCCGAGTCAGCAACCTTCTAAGCAGAACAAGCCCGAAGCGTATCATGTTTATTCGATGCGTCAGGCGATTGAAGAAGGCTTTATTCTTGATGTGTTGAAGAACTACACCAACTATCATGTCGCCTATCAGTTAGCCCAGAAGATTGAGGCTGCGGATTCGGAAGTCGACAGTAAAAAAGCCAAAGTGAAGCTCAACCAGTGGGTAAGACTGCATGACTATAATATTTCCCAGAAAGTAAAAGTCATCATTGAACACTTTAAAGACAATGTGATGGGGTTGATAGGCGGTCAGGCGAAGGCTATGGTGGTTACGAGCTCTCGCAAGGAGGCTGTTCGTTACAAGCTTGCTTTTGACAAGTACGTCGCTGAGAGTGGCTATCAGACGATTAGGGCTATGGTCGCTTTTTCGGGTGAAGTCGAATTCACAGACAAAGATCCTGACTGTACACAATGGGTAGGTGACAAGTTTACTGAAAAGAATATGAACTCTGACTTGAAAGGTCGAGACATGCGTAAAGCATTCGACAGTGATGATTATCAACTGATGCTGGTGGCTAACAAGTTTCAGACGGGTTTTGACCAACCTAAGCTATGTGCGATGTACGTGGATAAACCTTTAGGTGGTGTGGAGTGCGTGCAGACGTTGTCACGCTTGAACCGCACCTATCCAGGCAAAGCCGAGAGCGGCACTTTTGTGTTGGACTTCTTCAATGAACCGCAAGATATTTTGGATGCCTTTCAACCTTACTATCAAACCGCAGAGCTGCTGGATGTCAGCGATCCGAATATTGTTTTTGACCTGTTTGAGAAGCTACGCGCCAGTGGCATCTTCCTGTGGAATGAGGTGGAGCGTTTTTGTGATGCCTTTTTTGCTAAAAACAAAAGTAACTCCGTGATCAGCAATATATGTAAGCTCGCACAAGATCGTTGGCAGAAGCGTTACAGTTTGTCGATTGAAGCGTATGTGCAAGCAAAAGATATGTTTGAACGTACCAAGAAAACCGCTGATGCGGTATTGATGGCGAATGCTGAAAATAGCTTTAAAGAGTGTAAGCAAGAGGTGAGCTTACGGCTGCATAGTTTGACTTGGGCGGTTAGCCCAATTCAGTCTTTTTTGGAAAGCAAGTCAGCCGTTACTCACTATTTTCTAGATAATTCCATGGCAGGTAATTTTCTGGGTTGGCTTT
>NZ_JAHNZV010000098.1 GCF_022267535.1 Psychromonas antarctica | reverse complement strand
CATTGCTAGACACCTAATAAACGAATAATCCCTGTTGACTAAGTCAGCAGGGATTTTTTCGTTTAAGCGTTTAACGCGATGACTACTCGAACATGGGAAATAAAGAGCAGCCACGCAGTGGCATTCAAAACCTGTGATAGTAGGGCGAGTTTGCCGCTAGGCAAGTGTCACGAGCGGGTGAGCTCTGCGAATCCTGACCATCGCCAAGCGCCCCTCTTTATTATAAAGAACACGATAACCCCCCATCCTTCGAAAGATGGGTGGGGGTTTTATCGTTTAAGCGCTTAACGCGATGACTACTCGAACATGGGAAATAAAGAGCAGCCACGCAGTGGCATGCAAAACCTGTGATAGTAGGGCGAGTTTGCCGTTAGGCAAGAGTCACGAGCGGACGAGCTCTGCGAGCCCTGACCATCGCCAAGCGCCCTCTTTATTATAAAGAACACGGAAAATCCCTGCTGACTATGTCAGCAGGGATTTTTTCGTTTAAGCGCTTAACGCAGTTGCATTCAAAACATATGATAATAGCGCGAGTTTGCCGATAGGTAAGGTTCACGCGAAGCTTCTGCCTAAACTCTTGTATTGCAGGGTTAAAACCGCACTTCCAAATAAAAAACGACCAGTTAAATAAGCGGATTGGTATAATTGTTCAGCGACATCCAATCCCTAGTACACATTTTTACCACTCTTTTGCTGTCACTTACAAAATCATTCCAAGTATTACAGATAGCTTCAACTATTGAATCAATGGAATTAGCTAGGGCAACACCATTTAGCCAACCGATGCTTTAGTAGATATGAAAATATCGTGGATTGTATTTCAGGTGACTTCCGTTCTATTGAAAAACGGGTTAAAGATATCAGTCATATGTCATGGTTAAATCAGGCCATTTATTTAAGCTAACTGGTGTTATAGAGACTGGATAAATTGAGAAACTTAATTAACGGGATTGGCTCAATAAATGAGCGGGCACAGCACTGAGTGCTGTATTTCTTTCTGTATTTCTTTTCATATGATTGCCGGGCGAGAATTACTGAGCATCGCTACGCCTTTCTGATGACTTTAATCCTTTAAATTTCCGAAAACTTCGATTATTTATGATTATTTCATCGCCTTGCCTTGAAATTGCATCCTGCATCCCCATTTTATATTTATCGTTTAAATCAAAGTCTTGTTTAGACCAACTAAAGAGAAATAGATATTATGGAACATCAACAAAATCATACTTTTAGTGCTGATACTGGCAAACTCCTTAAATTAATGATCCACTCTTTATACTCAAATAAAGAGATCTTTCTGCGTGAACTAGTGTCCAATGCTGCTGATGCTGCTGATAAGTTACGTTTTAAAGCATTATCTGATGGATCACTTTTTGAAAATGACGCCGATCTGCGAGTTCGTTTAAGCTTTGATAGTGACCTTCGAACTATTACCATTAGCGATAACGGCATTGGCATGACACGTGATGAGGTTATTGAGCACTTAGGCACGATTGCAAAATCTGGTACCAGTGAGTTTTTTGAACATCTTTCTGGTGATCAAGCTAAAGACTCTCAGCTGATTGGTCAATTTGGTGTTGGTTTTTATTCGGCTTTTATTGTCGCTGATAAAGTGACAGTTAACACTCGTAAAGCGGGTGAAGCTGCTTCAACAGGAAGCAGCTGGTCTTCTGCGGGAGAGTCTGATTATACGGTTGCTGATATCGAGAAAGCAGATCGTGGTACTGAAATTATCCTACACCTTCGTGACGATGAAACTGAATTTTTAAACGATTACAAATTGCGTACTGTTGTGGCTAAATACTCAGATCATATTAGCATCCCTGTACAGATGTTTTCAGCTGCTACTGAAGAGTCCGAAGGACCTGATGGTGAAAAGATTCCAGCTGTTCCTGGCGAGTGGACTGCAGTTAACAAAGCTACTGCGCTTTGGAGCTGCGATAAAAGCGAGCTAAATGATGAAGAATACCAAGAATTCTATAAATATATCGCCAATGATTTTGAAAACCCGCTAACTTGGACTCATAACAAAGTAGAAGGTGAGCAGGAATACACAAGCTTGCTTTACATTCCCAAACGCGCCCCGTTTGACCTCTGGAATCGTGAAAAAGCGCATGGTTTAAAATTATATGTGCAACGTGTTTTCATTATGGATGATGCAGAGCAGTTTATGCCGACTTATCTGCGTTTCGTAAAAGGTGTACTTGATTCAAATGACTTACCCTTAAACGTGTCTCGTGAAATACTGCAGGATACACGCGTTACAGCCAAATTACGTGGTGCATGTACTAAGCGTGTACTATCCATGCTGACTAAGTTTGCCGATAAGAACGAAGAAGAATACAACTCTTTCTGGAAAGAGTTTGGCCAAGTATTAAAAGAAGGCCCAGCTGAAGATTCAAAAAACAAAGAGAAAATAGCTAAACTATTCCGTTTCTCTTCAACAGAAACTGATGCTATTGAGCAAACCGTTTCTTTAGATGCGTATATTAGCCGAATGATCGAAGGTCAAGATAAGATCTACTTTATTACTGCTGATAGTTTTAACGCCGCTAAAAATAGCCCACACTTAGAAGTGCTACGTAAAAAAGGCATTGAAGTTCTACTGCTGAGTGATCGTGTTGATGAATGGCTATTAAGTCATTTACCAGAGTATGAAGGAAAAGTATTCACATCCGTTACCCAAGGCGATCTTGATTTAGGTAAACTTGATAGTGAAGAAGAGAAAAAAGAGCAAGAGAAGCAAGAAACAGAATTTGCTAGCTTTATCGATCGTATTAAAACAGTGCTAGGCGAAAAAGTTAAAGATGTTCGTTTAACCCATCGCTTAACTTCTACTCCCTCTTGTATCGTTGCTGATAGTGATGATATGAGCACACAGATGGCTAAATTAATGGCTCAGATGGGACAGCCTGTACCAGAAAGTAAGCCTATCTTTGAGCTTAATCCTGAGCATGCAATGATTGTTAAATTGGCTGATATGGCGGATGAAGAATTATTCGCACAATGGGCTGAGTTATTGCTTGAGCAGGCTACGCTGTCAGAAAAAGGTAGTTTAGATGATCCATCTGAGTTTGTTGGACGTATTAATAAGCTACTATTAGCCTAGTAGCAGCGACAAAGTCTTGTTAAGGCCAGCTTATGCTGGCCTTTTTTGTTTGTAGCCTTGAGAAACAGGGCATAAAAGTGTAAATTTCTACCTCAATTTATTAATCGTTAACAAAGGATGCAACAATGCGCATTATCTTACTCGGTGCCCCAGGTGCTGGCAAAGGCACACAAGCTCAATTTATGATGGATAGATACAATATCCCACAAATTTCTACAGGTGATATGTTACGTGCAGCTGCAAAAGCGGGTACTGAGCTTGGCCTAAAAGCAAAAGAGTTAATGGATGCAGGACAGCTTGTCTCGGATGAATTAATCATTGGTTTAGTGAAAGAGCGCATCGCTGCACAAGACTGCGCCAAGGGTTTCTTATTAGATGGCTTCCCGCGCACTATCCCACAAGCGGATGCCATGAAAGCTGCTGGTGTTATTGTTGATTTCGTTCTTGAATTTGATGTGCCTGATGAAGAAATAGTTAAACGCATGGCAGGACGTCGTGTTCATCCTGGTTCGGGACGTACTTATCATATCGTTTATAATCCGCCTGCTGTTGAAGGAAAAGACGACATTACAGGTGATGCACTCACTATTCGCCCTGATGATGAAGAATCAACGGTTCGTAAACGTTTAGATATCTATCACGCACAGACAGAGCCGTTAGTCACGTATTATCAAAATGAAGCGCAGCAAGGTAACGGCGCCTATCATAAATTTGATGGTACCAAAGCAGTAGATCTTATTAGTGCAGAACTCACTGATGTTCTTGCTTAATTTAAACTGGGTACAGCCTAAACCATATTAATATACAGATTTATCTGGCTTGGGTACATTAGGGGGATACACCCCCCCTTTTTTTCACTGAAATTTAGACGCAGGTGAATAATGAATAAAAAACATGCGGTGTTATTGGTTAATTTAGGGACGCCTGAGTCACCGGATACAAAAAGTGTTCGCTCTTTTTTGCTCGATTTCTTATCGGATAGGCGAGTGGTTGATATCGCACGTATTATCTGGTTACCCATTCTTTATTTAATTATTTTACCAACACGTAGTGCCCGGGTGGCCAAGCTCTATAAAAAAATCTGGTTTGAAAATGACTCGCCGCTACGCTTTTACACTAAGTTGCAGACTCAAAAATTAGCAGACAGGTTAGTTTCCCAGAACATAACGGTTGAGTATGCTATGACCTATGGCAAACCGTCAATTGCACAGCAGATACAGAAACTGCAGTTGCAGGGGATAACAAATTTAACTGTACTGCCTTTATATCCTCAGTATTCAGTTTCTACGACAGCACCTGTTTTTGACCAACTCAGTGCGGCGATAAAAAAACAGTTTAATTTTCCCGCGATTAATTTTATCCATGATTACCATGATCATCCTTTATATATTCGGGCATTAGTGGAGTCGATTCGCAGTCATTGGCTAGTGCATGGTAAAGGGCAATGTTTAGTGTTTTCTTTTCATGGTATTCCCAAACGTTATGTAACACTCGGGGATGTTTATCAAATGCACTGCGAACAAACAGTACAGCTAGTGGTCACTGAACTCGGCTTAACGGATCTGCAATACAAACTCTGCTATCAGTCGCGCGTCGGTCGCGAAGAGTGGCTCAAACCCTATCTTGATGAAACTTTACCAAAAATTGCCACACAGGGAATAGAAATGATTGATGTTATCAGCCCTGCATTTTCCTGTGATTGCTTGGAGACGTTGGAAGAGTTAGCGATGGATAATAAGGCGTTGTTTTTGGCAAGTGGTGGCAAGCAGTTTCATTATATTCCTTGCTTAAATGATAGTGATGCGCATATTGCCTTATTACAGGCGTTGGTAACTAAATAGGCGGTAAATCGAGTTATGTTTAGCTTGTTGATACTTAAATTTAGAACGTCTTATTTGCTATTATCGATATTGATTTTTTTGACTGCCTGCTCGACTAGACAACCTCAACTACTGAATCAAGCTACCATCGCAGAAGAAAAGTTTTTTTTTACGTTATTGGACAATGAATATGACCACTGGAAAGGGACTCCTTACCGCTTTGGTGGGGCGAGTAAAAAAGGAGTCGATTGTTCTGCATTAGTACAAGCTATCTATTTGAATAGCTTTAATATTGGTATTGCCCGGACCGCAAGCAGACAAGCAAAGCTTGGTTTTTTTGTAGAGCGAGATGCGCTTCAAGTGGCTGATTTACTCTTTTTTAAAACCGCTTGGAAAGAGCATCACGTTGGTATTTATCTTGGAGAGAAGCTGTTTTTGCATGCGTCAACGAGTAATGGCGTGATCATTTCATCCTTAGATAATGTTTATTGGGCGAGTAAGTTTTGGCAGGCTAGGCGAATTATTGATTAGACGATTATTTGCATTTTAATCAATAAACAGCAAAGCTATCCAACCATTGCTTTGCTGTATTCTCGTTAAATAGCGTACCAGTAACCTAGATTAACTAATTTAGTAAACAGATTTAAAGCACCAGTATCATCCTGAAGCAGCTCAACGACTTCACTACCCACTTCATCTTGATCGCACAGATGATGGCCTAATTCAGTAAAACCTTCACAGTCAAATTGATCGCCATTTATGAATAGATAGTATGCTGCTTGTTCGAAGTAGATCGCTCGTAATCCACCTAGGCGGGTAAATTGCGCCCCCTCTTCAAATAAGTTAAGTATCTCTTGAGAAGTATGTGGCTGCTCAATTTCAGCAATATCGAGCTCATGTTTCGCTTCACTGACCATTTTCCCAAACCAAGGAATAAGCGCATCGGGTGTCTGACATTTGGCTAACATCACACGATGTAACTCTTCTAATTCTTGTGTTTCAATCTGCCCAGGTTTTTCTCGTACTTGCATCACATTATCTATATAGCGCTCTGATGGTTCATTATTATCGATATTGTAATCTGTAAAACTGCTTAATAGATCATTTTGATCCGGTGCGCGAAAGCCAACACTGTAATTGATGCTAGGCTCGATGGCGTAACCCTCATGTGGGCAACCGGATGGGATATACAAAATATCGCCGGGCTCAAGATTAACATTAATAATTGCATCAAAAGGTTCACAATGTCTGAGCACACCATGGCCCGAAATGGGTTGCTGAGTGTTTTTTTTACCAACTCGCCAATGACGTTTTCCTAATCCTTGAATAATAAAAACATCGTAATTATCGATATGTGGGCCGACCCCTCCCTTCGAAGTGGAATAGCTGATCATCAGGTCATCAATACGCCAGTTTGGTAAAAAACGAAAAGGACGCACTAACTCTTGTGACTCAACGTGCCAGTGATCTACAGCTTGCACTAATAAACTCACACCTTCATTTTCCAGCTTTTCAAAATCTGTAAATGGCCCCGATTCGGCGTGCCATTGATCATCTACCTTATAAACGAGGCGGCTTTCGATCTCTTCTTCCATGGATAACCCCGCAATTTCATCGGGCATAATAGGGTCATCAAAGTCGATAAAACCTTTTTTTATTACAGTCGGTTTTTTCTGCCAGTAGGTATCGAGAAAATGGCTAATATCTAAATTGAGTTCGAACATAAAAAAAACTCCTAAGAATGATGATATATAATGTTTAATCTAATCATACAGTATACAAAAAAGGCAACCCGTGGGTTGCCTTAATAAACTTCTAATATGCGAACTTAGTCGACTAGTTTTTCAACTAAATTAATTGCCTGACCAATATAATTAGCCGGTGTCATCGCTTTTAGCTCAGCTTTAACTGCATCAGTTAATTCGAGTGTGTCAATAAATGCAGACATACCTGGGCCATCCACACGTTTACCGCGGGTTAACTCTTTTAATTTTTCGTAAGGTTTTTCGATACCATAACGACGCATAACAGTTTGGATTGGCTCAGCCAATACTTCCCAGTTTGCATCTAAGTCTTTAAGCATATTGGCTTCATTAGCTTCTAACTTACTGATCCCTTTTAAACTTGACTCATAAGCGATCACTGAATAACCGATTGCTACTCCTAAGTTACGTAGTACAGTTGAATCCGTTAGATCTCGTTGCCAGCGAGAAACCGGTAATTTTGCAGCAAGGTGATCAAAAATAGCATTGGCTAGGCCTAAGTTACCTTCTGAGTTTTCAAAATCAATCGGATTCACTTTATGTGGCATAGTTGAAGAGCCAATTTCACCCGCAATGGTTTTTTGTTTAAAGTGACCAAGGCAGATATAGCCCCACATGTCGCGGTCAAAATCCAAAAGAATGGTATTGAAACGGGCAATCGCATCAAAGAATTCGGCGATATAATCATGCGGTTCGATTTGTGTCGTGTACGGGTTAAAAGTAACCCCTAAACTTGTTACAAACTGCTCAGCAAAACCTTGCCAATCAAGTTCAGGATAAGCACTTAGGTGAGCATTGTAGTTACCTACTGCGCCATTGGTTTTTCCTAACATTTCCGTTGCTTCAATCTGTTTAACTTGGCGTTGTAGACGGGCCACTACATTGATAAGCTCTTTGCCAAGAGTGGTTGGTGACGCTGGTTGCCCATGGGTGCGAGACATCATTGGTAATGTTTTATATTCGATAGCTTTTGCTTTGATCGCCGCAACAATTTTATTGCAGTAAGGAAGAATAATTTCATTTTTAGCTGTGCTAAGCATCAGAGCGTGAGATAGGTTATTGATATCTTCTGAGGTGCAAGCAAAATGAATAAACTCAGAAACCGCATTTAATTCAGTAATATCAGCTACTTTTTCTTTTAGGAAGTACTCAACGGCTTTCACATCATGGTTAGTGGTTGCCTCGATCGCTTTAACACGGGCTGCATCGGCTTCACTAAAATCGGCTAAAATGGCATTAAGGTGAGCATTTGCTTGTTCAGAAAATGCTGGAACTTCTGCAATACCGGCTGTTTCTGCTAGTTTTTGTAACCAGCGCACTTCAACTTGTACGCGGAATTTGATTAAACCAAACTCACTGAAAATACCGCGTAAAGGTTCCGTTTTGCTACCGTAACGGCCGTCAACTGGTGATACAGCTGTTAGTCCTGAAAGTTCCATTTGTTGCTCCTAAGTAAAAGTAGGTTGTTTTAAAACTATGTTGTTTTAATCGTAATGAAGTCTGATTAAACTCGGTGTAAATCTTGTTTAGTCTGATAAATCATCGCTTTACGCGAGAAGAGTAATTGGCGGCGTTTTCCACCAATTTGACGCCATAAAACGGCGGCACGAACCCCCGCTAATAACAGTGCGCGGATTTTATGCTGAGTCTGCTCCTGTTGCAAGCAAGACGGGTTACCATTGACTTGAATTTTGGGTCCTAAATTACTGATTAGGTCTTTATAGATAGCGTTTAAATTACTTAATACGCTACTGTCATCAATTTCAAAATGTGCCAGCTGGCGTTGTACCTGATTGATCCGCTCACCAAGTAGATTTAAGGCTGAGCCGTTAGCTGTTAGTTTTTTCTCAATAGCCAACATGCCAATAATATATTTTGTGACCTGCATATTGCGTTTATTGCTGCTGTTATCAAGTTGTTCAAGCATGCTTTTAAAACCCACTTGCAGTGATTCATAACCACCAAAAATTTCTAATGGGGAGTCGCTCTCGGTGTGCATAATAGAACGAAGAGAAGCATTAAAGGCCGGCGCATCAGGGCAGATCCCTTTGGTTGCTATTTTGTCAACTAAGTAGGCTGCTTGGCACATGGCTGCGAATGCAATATTGCGAGATTGTAAATTATGAAATGACATGATTTTATTTCTCTTATGGTAAATGTGCTGTTATCTTTTATTCGTTTAATCATCATAAATAGATGATTACAAAAATAAAAAACATGATTATTTTTGTAAGTGCTGCTCAATAATGGCGCCGCCTAAGCATACCTCATCTTGATAAAATACCGCTGATTGGCCTGGCGTTACGGCCGCTTGTGGTTCATCGAAAATTACGTTTAAAGTATCGTCATCAATCGGCGTTACAGAACAGGCGATATCCTGCTGGCGATAACGGGTTTTTAGCGTACATCTGAAGGGGGCGGTTTTGACAGTGCGATCTACCCAGTCACATTGTTTAGCAATCAGGCCGTAAGAGAATAGTGCTGGATGATCCGCACCTTGTGCTACTAATAAACGATTATTTTGCATATCTTTGCCAACAACGTACCAAGGATTTTCATTGGAATTCTGTAACCCTCCGATACCTAAGCCTTTACGTTGTCCCAGCGTGTGGTACATCAAGCCTTGATGTTGCCCAATTACTTCACCTGTAGGGGTAACAATGTCCCCAGGTTGTGCTGGCAGGTACTCTTGCAAGAATTCTGTAAATTTACGCTCACCAATAAAACAGATGCCGGTGCTGTCTTTTTTGTTGTGGGTAATTAAATTTTGCTCTTCGGCAATACGACGAACCATCGGTTTTTCTAATTCACCGACCGGAAATAAGGTTTTTGCTATCTGCTGCTCACCCACTGCATATAAAAAGTAGCTTTGATCTTTATTATTATCGAGCCCACGCAGCAGTTGTACATGACCATCTATTTCTCGACGGCGTACATAATGCCCAGTAGCAATATAATCAGCCCCTAGATCTTCAGCAGCAAATTCCAAAAAGGCTTTGAATTTAATTTCCTTATTACACATGATGTCAGGGTTAGGGGTGCGGCCTGCTTTATATTCAGCAAGAAAATGCTCAAAGACATTATCCCAGTATTCTGCGGCAAAATTGATAGTATGCAAGGGGATGCCTAATTTATCACAGACAGCCTGTGCATCAAGAAGATCTTGGGCCGCGGCGCAATATGTATCCGTATCGTCCTCTTCCCAGTTTTTCATAAATAGCCCTTCAACCTGATACCCCTGTTGCTGTAATAAATACGCAGAGACGGATGAATCTACACCGCCGGACATACCGACGATTACTTTAATTTGGCTATTGTCTATCATAAATAATTCTCCTACTAATTTTGTGAGTGATTTTAGCAGAATTTAAATCAGAAAGCAGGGGGAATAATGGCTTTTAAAAGGGGCAGATTCAACTCTGAAGTGCATAACCGCTACGCAGCTATAGCTGCCATGTATTCAGCCATTAATTTGGCTGGTGTTTTGTAATTTATTTTCTTTCTTGGCCTATCATTGAGCTTTACTATTACAT
>NZ_JAHNZV010000097.1 GCF_022267535.1 Psychromonas antarctica | reverse complement strand
GCTTCCTTCAGACCCCACCGTTAGCCAGTGACGCCCTTGCCATTCGGATTATCTTCCCCTCAATCAGGGTGATCTCACTCTCTTGCAAGTGAGCGGGTTTGCCAGCTTTGCTGGGCAAACAAAAAAAAGGATTGCTTATAAGCAATCCTTTTTCTCCTATTAATAGCATTCCCCTTATGGCGTTTCTATTTAAGGACTAGAGAACATAATGAGCCCTTTTCAAAGCATACAAAAAGAATATTTATCACAAGAATTTAGCGATCTACACTTATCAGGCGATGAGATATCCGCTATAGAATTTGATGGTTGTACATTTAAAGGGTGTGATTTCAGTGAAGTTATATTTAAAAAATGTAAATTTATTGATTGTCACTTTAACAGTTGCAACCTCAGTCTGATCAATGTTGCATACAGTCAATTTTTAGATGTGCTATTTGATAATTGCAAAATGATTGGTATCGATTGGACAAGAGCCCATTGGCCTTGCTTTGATTTGTACGCCTCGATAAAATTTGACTACTGTATTATCAATGATTGTAGTTTTTTCGGGCTTAATCTAAGTGAAATTGTCATTGAATCATGTAAAGTACATTGTGTCGATTTTAGAGCGGCTAATTTTTCTGAAGCTAGTTTCCGTTATAGCGATCTCAGCAATAGTTTATTTAATGAAACCGATCTTAGTAATACAGACTTTAGTGAAGCGACTAATTACACTATCAATATATTTAACAACAAAATGAAAGGCGCGAAATTTAGCCGTTATGAGGCGATTAGTTTACTTGATAGCTTAGGGATTGAATTAGTTGATTAATCTATGCTGCTTAACCAACACAATCTAAGCGTAAAGTACGTCAATTTGTTCTCCATTATCACTAATTAAAATTAACGATCTCGCTTTTTCAGGTATTTTAACAAAGGCAGCGATTAAGTACTGCCTTTTTACAAGTAATAGTACTGAGTTAAGCCAGTAACAACTTACTAATTGTGCGCACGCCATGGCCTTTACCGCCAGCGGCCCACAATCCATTGGCGCTCACTTGATAACTGCCGGAAAGATCAAAATGGATCCAGTTAGCCTGTGGCACTTTGACAAATTTAGCCAAAAATGCGGTTGCTGTTGATGCCCCTGCCATTCCTTCGCCGCTATGAATATTGGCAATATCTGCAAAAGAGGAGCTAATCTGTTCAAGGTGGAATGCTTCAAAGGGCAAACGCCAAAGCATCTCGTTTTCTTGTTTCGCACACAATGCAGCCCGTTCTGCCAACGCATTATCCATCGTTAATAAACAGTTATAATCACGACCAACCGCCATTTTAGCAGCTCCAGTTAAGGTTGCCGCATCGATAATACAGTTAGGGTTGCTTTCCTGAGCAACAATTAAACCATCGGCCAATACTAATCGTCCTTCGGCATCGCTATTTAATACTTCAACTGTGACACCATTTTTATAGGTGATCACATCCCCTAACTTGAGAGCATGGCCACTGACTAAATTCTCTGCACAGCATAAATACAGTTTAACGCGTTTACCTAATCCGCTCACAATAGCCAAGGCTAACGCCGCCGTTAAAGTCGCTGCACCGCCCATATCACTTTTCATTATCGCCATTGAATCACTGGGTTTCAAACTGTAACCACCCGAATCAAATGTGATACCTTTTCCGACCAATGCATAATCAACAACCGCATCACTATCGCCACTGGGGTTATAATCAAGCTCGAGCAGACAAGACGGACGAGCACTGCCTTTTCCAACTTGATAAATACCTTGCAGGTCCGCAGCTAATAGGGCCTCGCCCGATATGATTTTAGACTCAACGGATAACCCTTGCGGCAAAACACTTTTTATTAGAGCAACCGCTTTAGTACAGAGTAGTTCTGGGGATAATGCCTCAGGCCCAAGATTGACAGTGCTGCGCACCCATTCGATAATTGATTTACGCGCATTTAACAGCAGTAGTTCACTAGCGTCAATATCACCAAAGTTGATGTCAGCGCCGTTTTTGGCATTATAGAAACCTTGTGCAAAAGCCCAGCGTAATTCACTATCCCAACCATCACCAGCTAATTGAATCGACTCAATAGCCATCGCATCAAGTTTACGAGCAGCGCTTTGTACTTGGCGAAACGGTAGTTTTTGTGGGTCTAAGTGGATAATGGCTTGCCCCTGCGAAAAACTCAATAAAGCCCCCTTTCCCCAGCCTGCATCAGCTCTTTCTAGCGTTATGGAGACTAAAAAATAATGACTCATATGCTTACCTTTTTAATAATTGATAGAAACGAAAACGCAAGCCGAAGCTCGCGTTTAACATAATAATTAACAGAAATTAGTGCTCATCAATCCAACATTGTTGTATTGCTTCTAAAATGCGCTCACTGCAGTGAGCAGGATCATCATCAAACTCATCAAGCTGTATAATCCATTCACGCAATTGAGTAAAATGCAGCAGCAACGGATCTTGGTTAGGCTGCTTTTCAATTAACGCTAACGCTATCTCTAAAGAGTCTGTCCATTTTAATTTCATGCTGACCTCCTCGGGTTGTTGATCTTTCGCGTAAACCGGTCTTTTAGTGATTTTCAGAGACCATATTAACCGTATATTTAGGTATTTCTACCACTAAATCTTCATTGTCGACACACGCTTGGCAGCTTAAACGAGATTCGGGCTCAAGACCCCATGCTTTATCAAGCATGTCATCTTCAAGTTCATCGCTCTCATCAAGTGAATCAAATCCTTCACGCACAACAATATGACAAGTTGTACAGGCGCAGGATTTTTCACAAGCATGTTCAATATTAATCGCATTTTTCAATGCCACATCTAAAATTGTCTCGCCTTTTTCAGCTTCAACAACCAAGCCATCAGGGCATAATTCTTGATGGGGTAAAAATATTATCTTTGGCATCTCACTCACCCCTTATAGGCGTAATTTATCACTTAATTATTATTCCAATCTAAACTTTGTCAAAGGACTTACCTGTTAGCGCTTTTTTTATCGATACATCCATACGCAGTGATGCGTAATCAGCCGTTAATTTATCGATTCCCTCAAGGGCTTCTTTAATAGCATTAATATTATCGCCTTGACCTATCTCGTCAAGCGCTTTTATGCTTTCAGTAATGGTTTGGTATTGCGCAGCTGACAACAATAAGACGCCATCTTTGTCTAATGCCGCTTGCAGATTTTCAATAACCCGTTTAACTTCCACCTGCTGCTCAACCAGCATACGTGCCTGAATATCTTTTTCTGCAAATGTCATGGAATCAGAAAGCATCTCCATCACCTGACTATCACTTAAACCATAAGAAGGTTTAACTTCTATATACGCCTGCACACCTGAAGACTTCTCCATTGCACTGACACTTAATAACCCGTCAGCATCGACCTGAAAAGTCACTCTAATATGGGCAGCGCCAGCGGCCATCGGAGGAATACCTTTTAGTACAAACCGCGCTAAAGAACGGCAATCAGATACCATTTCCCGTTCTCCTTGTAAAACATGGATCAGCATCGCTGTTTGGCCATCTTTAAAGGTCGTAAATTCTTGCGCACGCGCAACCGGAATGGTGGTATTACGTGGTATCACTTTCTCAACTAACCCCCCCATTGTTTCAAGCCCTAATGAGAGAGGCAAGACGTCTAGAAGTAACATCTCATAATCAGGTTTGTTACCGACTAAAATATCAGCTTGGATAGCTGCGCCGATGGCAACCACTTTATCTGGGTCAATACTGGTTAGTACATCGCGTTCAAAGAAGGCGCTCACCTCATTTCTTACCTTGGGTATACGCGTCGATCCACCGACCATGACAACTTCAACAATCTCATCAAGACTTATTTGCGCATCTTTAACAACGCGTTTGCAAGCGCGTAGTGTTTTGTTAAGTAATTGATGAATCAGCGTTTCAAAATGGGTTCTACTAAGCTCACCGGACCAGCTCAGTTTTGTTAATTGAATAGTAACTTGATCATTATCACTGAGTTGTTGCTTGGCAAAACGAGCTGTCTGCAATAACTCCTGCTGTAACTCAGGCGCAATTTCGCCGTTAATGTCCGCTTCCTCTCGGATCCAATTAACAATACACAAATCAAAATCGTCCCCGCCTAATGCAGAGTCGCCCCCCGTTGCAAGTACTTCAAAAACGCCCTTATGCAAGCGTAAAATAGAAATATCAAAGGTGCCTCCGCCTAAATCATAAACCGCAATCACCCCTTCCTGTCCTGTGTCTAGGCCATAAGCTATGGCCGCTGCTGTTGGCTCATTAAGTAAACGTAGAACATGTAAACCGGCTAATCGCGCGGCATCTTTCGTGCCTTGGCGTTGCGCATCATCAAAGTAGGCGGGCACGGTAATAACCACTCCGTCTAATTCACCTTGCAAGACCTCACTGGCGCGTAAACTCAATGCTTTTAAAATTTCACTTGATGCTTGTACCGCATTAACAGGTCCTGAGCGCGTTTCAATTTGTGCCAAGCCACTTGCATGTGCGCTTAACTGATAGGGTATATGTGTTCTATCTAAATCCTGTAGTGCTTTACCAATAAGTCGCTTTACTGAAATCAGAGTGTTCAGCGGGTCGGTTAATAGATATTGCTGTGCTGCTGAGCCAACAGTAATTAGTGTGTCACCTTGTTCATTCACCCCCCCATAATGGATTACTGATGGTAGTATATCCTCTCCATGATGATCCACTAAAGTCGCTGCTTCACCACTGCGAACCGTCGCAACTAAAGAATTGGTGGTACCTAAATCGATACCAACGGCTAATTTTTTTTGATGAGGTGCAGCAGATAAACCAGGCTCTGCAATTTGAAGTAATGCCATGCTTTATGATCCTAATTAATGTTAGTCGAACAATTTTTCTTCGCGTAATGCCAGTTCGATTTGTAGTTTAAGCATAAATTTCAACTTCCGGATACTGTTTGCCGTTGCTTCAAATTCATTAGCCTGTAGTTGTGATGCGATCAGTGATTCTAATTCATTAACTTGCTTTTTTATCATTTCAGCGAAAAGTGTTATTTTATCTTCATCCGCTTCTGTAAATGAAGCAAGCGTTTCTCGCCACTCCATCTGCTGCATTAAAAAGTCTGTATCGCGTAAGGTTTTTTGCTCCAAGTCAATATCAAGACCGACTAATAAAAGTTGGTATTGTGCACGTAGACAGCTATTTTTCAATGTTTGATAGGCATCATTAATTTCGCTACTTTTTTGCATTGCACCTAAACGTTCCGATTCTGAGTACATGGCAAATTTATCTGGGTGATATTGTTTTTGAAGTGTTCGATAAGTTTCTGATAGACGCACTTGGTCAACTGAAAAGGTAACTGGGAGAGAGAATAATTCGAAGTAGTTCAAAGTCGTTTCCTAGCTGGTAGTGAAATAAAGACACCTTCATATTAACAAATTTAAGAGAGAAAAGGTGTCGTCATTAAACAGATAAATAAAATGAGATTAGTCATCAAACACTAAAGCTCTCTCCACACCCACACTCACCGCCAATATTCGGATTGTTAAATTTAAAGCCTTCATTGAGCCCCTCTTTAACAAAATCTAATTCTGTACCATCAAGATAAATAAGACTTTTTTTGTCAACAATAACACTCACGCCTTTATCACTAAAAACGATATCGTTATCATCCAGCTGATCAACAAATTCAAGAAGATAAGCCATGCCCGAGCAACCAGAAGTTTTGACGCCTAAACGTAAACCTATGCCCTTACCACGATTAGCAAGAAAAGATGCAACATGTTTTGCCGCGGGTTCTGTCATTGTGATTGCCAAAATCAACTCCAATACGTATTTTAAATTTATATAAAAGATATCTACAGGCAGTTTCCCTGCTTATTATTTAATAAGCAGGGAAAGCTAAGCCTATTTTATTTATTAGGATGCTTACTTCTGTAGTCATCAATGGCTGCTTTAATCGCATCTTCGGCAAGAATCGAGCAGTGTATTTTTACTGGCGGCAACGCCAGTTCGGCCGAAATTTCTGTATTGGTAATAGCACGGGCTTGATCCAACGTTTTGCCTTTTACCCATTCAGTCACCAATGAACTTGATGCAATCGCACTACCACAGCCATATGTTTTGAATTTTGCATCTTCAATCACACCATCAGCATTGATTTTAAGCTGCAATTTCATTACATCACCACATGCTGGGGCACCAACCATTCCTGTCGCTATATTTTGGTCGTCTTTATCAAATGAACCTACGTTACGTGGATTTTCATAGTGATCAATTACTTTTTCGCTATAAGCCATGATATTTATCCTTTTACTCTGTGTTCAGAATTATTACATAAAGCGCACTTTAGGCGCCAATATTCTACAAAAATGAAGCGCTTAATGATGAGACCAGTCAATACTGCTAATATCTATGCCTTCTTTATACATATCCCAAAGCGGTGACATTTCACGTAGACGGCCAATGTTTTGACGAATGATTTTTATCGCGTAATCAATTTCTTCCTCAGTGGTAAAACGTCCTATGCTGAAACGAATTGAACTATGCGCTAACTCATCATCACGTCCCAGTGCACGTAATACATAAGAAGGTTCAAGACTGGCCGAAGTACAAGCACTGCCAGATGAAACGGCTAAGTCTTTAAGCGCCATTACTAATGACTCACCTTCAACATAATTAAAACTGATATTAATATTACCGGCTACACGGTGATCCATAGAGCCATTAATGTAGACCTCCTCCATATCACTGACGCCTTCTAATAAACGATTGCGTAATGCAAGAACACGCTCGTTTTCAGCACTCATCTCCTCTTTGGCAATACGGCAAGCTTCTCCTAGTGCTGCGATTTGATGCGTCGCTAATGTGCCGCTGCGCATTCCTCGCTCATGGCCACCGCCGTGCATCTGTGCTTCTAAGCGCACCCGTGGTTTACGGCAAACATATAATGCACCGATCCCTTTTGGGCCATACATTTTATGACCAGAAAAAGAGATTAAATCCACTTTCATGGCTTGCACATCAATCTCAATTTTACCCGCGCTTTGTGCCGCATCTACATGCAAAATAGTTTTATTTGCACGGCATAATTCACCATATGCAGCAATATCTTGGATCACGCCGATCTCATTGTTGACATGCATTAAACTGACAACAATCGTATCTTCGCGTAAGGCATCTTTTAATTGTGCGGGTGTCACTATGCCATCTGTTTGCGGATCAAGATAAGTGACTTCATAACCCTCACGCTCTAATTGACGACATGTATCTAAAACCGCTTTATGTTCCGTTTTAGAGGTAATGATATGTTTACCTTTTTTGCCATAAAAATGGGCGGCACCTTTAATGGCTAAATTATTTGACTCCGTCGCACCTGATGTAAAAATAATTTCACGGGGATCTGCATTGATCAAGTCTGCAATCTGTTCTCGGGCGATATCAACCGCTTCCTCTGCCTGCCAACCAAAGCGATGCGATCGAGAAGACGGGTTACCGAACTCACCTTCGGCTGTTAAAAATTGTATCATTTTAGCGGCAACACGCGGGTCAACGGGTGTTGTTGCTGAATAATCAAGATAAATCGGTAATTTCATTTTTGTCTCCACTGCTATTCGGTAAATTTATTGTGCTTTAATATTAAGTTGAGCAGTTTGTTTATATTTATTATTTTGGATTTCAGAAATATGTTGCACATGATCTGATGACATTAGCTCATCAAGGGTAATATCGTCTAAAAAACTAGATATACGATCGCTGAGTTGCGCCCATAGTGAATGCGTCAGGCACTGTGTACCATCTTCGGTGCAGCCCTCTTTACCCGTGCATTTCCTGATATTGACGGACTCATTAACCGCATCAATAATCATCGCCACAGAAATTTCACTGCGCATTTTACCTAGTTTGTAACCACCGCCAGGCCCTCGCACACTGCTGACTAACTCTTTTTTACGCAATTTTGAGAATAGTTGTTCTAAGTATGAAAGCGATATCCCTTGGCGCTCAGAAATATCGGCTAACGGTACTGGTCCAGCATGTTCTTTAATAGCGACATCTAACATTGCAGTGACCGCGTAGCGACCTTTTGAAGTTAATTTCATAATGCTTCACTTATTTAGTGGGAAATGGATAATTTCCATGGACTTTATACAATTAAGTATAAATACCTGACAAAATTAGTCAACTAAAAAACCACATACTTTACTAGGTTTTAGCTTTTATTTATATCCGCATCATTTTCCAAGGCGAGGCCCACTTCTGCTTCATTTTCTACTCGACCGTTCGCAGAAATAAGTGATTTCTGAATGCTGCTAAAGATACCACGCCACATACGTAACTCTTTAATTTCGGGGCGTGCACGATTAAAAAATCGGCGCAGTTTATTCATCACTAATCCCGGATGGGCTGGAACAATAAAACGGGTTTCTATTAATGTTTGTTGAAGATGATTAAACATCGCCTCAAGTTCTTCGGCTAAAGGATACTCACGTTCCTTTTTTGGGTAGGCTTTTGACGCTAAAAATGCCATACGAATTTCATAACTTAACGTCTGTACAGCCATCGCCAAATTAAGCGAGCTGTATTCCGGGTTAGCGGGAATAAATACATGAAAATGGCACTTTTGTAATTCCTCATTACTTAGGCCACTATTTTCACGGCCAAACACTAAAGCAATCGGATATTTATTGCCCTCAGCTACCGCTTTTTCTCCCATTTCCCGCGGATCTAACATAGGCCAATCTAAGGTGCGAGGACGAGCACTCGCACCTATCACTAAGCCACAATCTGCAATTGCTTCATCCAATGTGGCACAAACTTTATGATTTTTTAGTACATCTGTTGCCCCCGCTGAAAGCGCCACTGATTTACCGTCAACGCTGCATTCAGGAGAGACAAGCACTAAATTAGTGAGCCCCATGGTTTTCATCGCCCTTGCGGCACTACCAATATTTCCGGGGTGAGAAGTTCCAATAAGTACGATGCGCACATTATCTAGCATTTGTATTCCTTCTTATAATTGATAGTTTGGCTAAAATTGATTAGCACAAAGTTTAGCATTAATTTAAATACAAAAAATACAACTATTAAACAAGCAACATATCTCCAGGACTCATCAATCTGTTTGCTCAGCATTCAGCGTAGAAACCAGAATCAGGCGCACGATGAGACCTTTTCGAGCGATAAACTGCGGACATCCTCCATCGGCAGGTATAAATGTAAGAATTGCGCACCTTGAATGGTGGTTTCCTTGTCGCATGCTGTAGCTATAAGAGAATACTCGTTTGTCGAGCGGAGGCCCCCCTCAGGTCTTGCTGACTTTGTTTCTCGAAGTAATGTGGTATAAATACAAGTTCAAAGTATTTGCCTATTAAATAACTTAAATATTTGCACAATTATGTGATCACTGTATAATTTTGCGCCGAAGGAATCTCCCTTCAATGTTCTTTAAAATCTAATGGTGATCCAATGCATCCAATGTTAAATATTGCGATTCGTGCTGCCCGTAATGCAGGTAAAGTAATAGTTAAAGGCTTCGAAAATTTAGAATCAGTTGAAGTTGAAGAAAAATCGTTAAATGATTATGTCAGCAGCGTCGACAAAGAAGCTGAACTTGCAATCATTGGTACTTTACGTAAATCATATCCAGATCACGGCATTATTGCTGAAGAGTCAGGTGTTGATGAAGGTACAAATATGGATTACCAATGGATTATTGATCCACTTGATGGCACAACAAATTTTATTCATGGTATCCCCCATTTTTGCGTATCAATTGCCTTAAAAATAAAAGGCCGCACTGAAGTTGCTGTCGTTTTCGATCCCATTCGTAACGAATTATTCTCGGCTGTTAAGGGACGAAGCGCCCAACTAAACGGTTACCGTACTCGTACTAGTAGTGTTGCAAAACTTCCCGGTACGCTGCTGGCGACAGGTTTCCCGTTCAAGCAAAAACATCATACCGACACATACCTAAATATTTTTAAAGATTTCTTTATGGATGTAGCTGACATGCGTCGTAGTGGCTCTGCAGCACTGGATCTTGCTTACGTAGCAACTGGCCGTATGGATGGATTCTGGGAGTTTGGTCTGAAGCCTTGGGATATCGCGGCAGGTGAATTATTACTAAAAGAGTCAGGTGCTATGTTGACCGACTTTAATGGCGGAAACGATTACATGAAATCGGGTAACGTTGTCGCAGCCAACCCAAAATTATTAAAAGAAATGTTAACAGTTATTCGTAAACATGTCATTTAATTAGCCGTAAAAATATCACATCGAGTAGGGTGAGGCTTTTGCCTCATCCCTCTCACAGAACCGTACGTACGGACCTCGTATACGGCTCCTGTATTCTTATATTCCATCATTTCGTTTTAACAAACGCTGAGGGAGCAAGCCAA
>NZ_JAHNZV010000096.1 GCF_022267535.1 Psychromonas antarctica | reverse complement strand
GTAAATATACATTTAAGATAAAAAACCAAGGAGAAAGTATGAAATTAGTAAACAAAATTTCACTAGTCGTTGCTTCAATTGTAACAATCGGTGCTATTTCTGCCGCAAATGCAGATCAGCTTGATGACGTTATAAATCGTGGTACTTTAAATTGTGGCGTTGTGCTTGATTTCCCACCAATGGGATATACAAATAAAGACAATAAACCAGCGGGTTTTGATGTTGATTATTGTAACGATTTAGCAAAAGTTTTAGGTGTCAAATCACAAGTAATAAATTTGACATGGGGCGACCGAATCCCGTCCTTGATTTCAGCTAAAACAGATGTTGTTATTGGATCTACGTCAGACACACTAGCGCGTGCAAAATCTGTCGGTTTTACTTATCCTTATTTTATTTTCAAGTTCCAAGTTTTATCTAAGAAAGGCGTTAAAGTGGATTCTTTCGACGACCTTAAAAATGTAAAGGTTGGAGCGGCTCTTGGTACTACCTATGAAACTGAATACTTCAAATATGCGGATGCACATGGCTGGGGACGATCTAACTATACCTCTTTCAAATCAGAAAATGATGCTTTTTTAGGCTTATATCAAGGGAAAATAGACGCGCTTGTATCTACAAATACCAATATAGCGACCAAACTCACTTCAGGTCAGTTTGATAATTTTGTAGCCGGCCCATATGTACCAAACTATGATGATGTAGTGGGACTTATTGTAAGAAGGAATGAACTTGCTTGGAAAAATTACCTCAATCTGTTTTTGATTCATCAAATTAGAGACGGAAGGTTAAATGAGTTACATATGAAACATTTTGGAACGCCCGTATCGGCTGATATGGTTCAATCATTAAGAGACAACAAATAAGTTTTTTGTCGAACCTTAAAACCTCCAGCACTGCTGCTGGAGGACTCTCAAAATTAGACACTTCCTGAATTAATCGTGAGTCTCCTCAGTTATGATCTCTCTAAATGGTTATTGGAACTGTAAATATCATAGACGTCGTAACAAACTATATTCACCATCAAGAGCAAGCAAAACCGCGGAAGAGAGCTGCTAGATTTGTGACCATGAGAAGATCGCCATTAGGTGATAGATGAATTAACCCGCTTTAAGCGGTTCATAACATTAAGCCTCCGGTCTTGCCTGAGGTATTTGCCTATTTGGGGCTCATCAAAGAAGCTTATAAAGAGGAAATATGGACAATTATGAATTTCATTGGAATGTTGTATTTGATGCCTTCCCGCAATTATTAGGTGGCGCATTTACAACGATACATGTATCTGTTTTATCTATGCTACTAGGTATCGTTATTGCGGTATTATTAGCGTTAGGCAAGATGTCAACTTCGAAAGTTTTCTATCACATTGCAAATGTGTGGATAGAAATAGCAAGAAATACACCGGCACTTTTCCTTATCTACATGGCCTACTTTGGTCTAGGTGCCTATGGCATCCATCTAAGTCCATACTTTGCTGTTTTTTCTGCCTTAGTGTTTATCAATGGAGGATACTTGGCAGAAACATTCAGGGGTGGTTTTCAATCAATTCCCAAAACTCAATATAGTGCGGCAAAATCACTCGGAATGAATAAATTTAAGGTTTATCGATATGTGATTTTGCCACAAATGTTTAGAAGAATTTATCATCCAATGACCAATCAATTTGTCTGGTCAATACTAATGAGTTCTCTTGGCATACTGGTGGGCATGAATGAACTTTCAGGCGAGACACAAAGGCTTCAATCTACTTCGTTTAGGACATTAGAGTTTTTTATCGTCGCCGCGGTCATGTACTTTGTGATAACCAAATTGGTGCTATTGGCCGCAAGTTTGATTTCCAAAAAAGTGTTTAAAGGAGAGATTTCATGATGGATTTATTTACTCCTTTATCTTGGAATGATACGGGCTTCATCTTAACTGGTGTTTTGAATACAGTCTTTATATCTGTTGTTGCGATCCTCGTGGGCACCGTTTTAGGGCTCGCTGTTGGATTTGTGAGAGCCGAATCGAGTAAATCTGTAAACATTCTGTTGGGTGGATTCTTAGATATTCTAAGATCAGTCCCACTTATTATTCAACTTATACTTTTTAGTACTTTTATTGGTGCAATGGGATACCCACTTGATCCCTTCGTTGCGGGGTCAATAATACTGTCTCTTTACACGATGGCATTCATGGGGGAAGTCTTTAGAAGTGGCTTCAATAGTGTGCCAATGGCCATGAGAAAAGCTGCGCGATCATTGGGAATGAGTTACTGGCAAACAGTCAGATACGTTAGGGTGCCGATAGGAATGAGAGCCGTTTTCCCATCTTGGCTAGGAGTGGCGCTTAGTGTTATCAAAGACTCCGCACTTGTTTCAGTTATTGGATATATGGAATTACTTAGAACCGCAGAGCAGTTGATATCAAGGACGCAACAACCCCTTATGATATTGATAGGTGTAGGATTGTTTTATTTTATGATTTCTTACCCCTTGTCGCTTTATGGCAAACATGTAGAAAGGAAAATGGAAATATGATAGAAATCAAAGATGTTCATAAATCTTTTGGAGATTTAGAAGTTTTAAAAGGGATAGACTTAGATGTAAACAGTGGTGAGGTTGTTAGTATCATCGGCGCAAGCGGCAGCGGTAAATCTACACTTTTATATTGTATTAACGCGATCGAGAAGATAAATAGTGGCAAGATTATCGTTGATGGCGTTGATGTGCATAACAAAAAAACAGATAAGAATAAACTAAGGCAGAATTTAGGAATGGTGTTTCAACAATGGAACTCTTTCCCGCATTTAACTGTACTCGAAAACGCGGCGCTTGCCCCGCAGATTGTGAAAGGGTTTACTAAAGCAGAAGCCGAAGAGATTGCTAGAAAAGAGCTTATTCACGTTGGCCTTGGTGATAAACTTAATGAATATCCGACACGGATGTCTGGCGGGCAGCAACAACGACTCGCCATTGCGAGAGCATTAGCAATGGAGCCTCCTTATATGTTATTTGATGAGGTGACGTCCGCACTTGACCCAGAACTAGTGGGAGAAGTATTGGATACCTTAAGATTACTTCGTGATGATGGTATGACCATGATTTGCGTTACTCATGAAATATCCTTTGCAAAGGAAGTCTCTGATAAAGTTGCATTTTTTCATGAAGGGTTGATTGAAGAGATCGGCTCGCCTGAAGAAGTATTGGATAACCCACAGAGAGAGAGAACTCAGCAATTTTTAAGTAAAGTGCTCTGATCATTTTGATACCTGAGGCATTACAAGCATCCTTGTGTAGGTTATTGAATTGCAATAGATAATAAAAGCATTCACGATTAGATCATGTTAGCCTTGGTGTTGATGTAAACTGTTTTTTAGGTTTGTAAGCGAAAAGCATAGCAAGTTTGGGTCGCTAATTTAGAGATGATTTAAGTGATCACTTTTTAAGGGCATGGTATGAGTGCAACACAGGATTACCCGATTGGAACATTGGGGAAAAAATGGGCCGATGCAGAAAAAGCAGCATGGAGAGTCCAACAAAAAATTAAGCGCAGTTATAAAGAACAAGTACTTACGCAGCTTGATGAGGTAGGAGATAATTTTGAGCTTATTCAATATGGGACATTGTCTTACCTACCCAATGACTACCCCTTGTATATTATTAAATCAAAAAACTGGCACAGCGATCGCCCTAACGTATTAATAACTGGTGGCGTTCATGGTTATGAAAGCAGCGGCGTACACGGCGCAATTCGCTTTGCCTGTAACGCAGTGGAAAAATACAGAAACCAATATAATTTTATTATTGCCCCTTGCGTTAGTCCCTGGGGCTACGAAACGATTAATCGTTGGAATCCCGATGCGCTTGATCCGAACCGTTCTTTTTATGTTCATAGCCCAGCTGCAGAAGCAGCAACGTTAATGGCTTATATTAGTGAACTCGCCATTGAATTTATAACACATATAGATCTACACGAAACCACAGACAGCGATAATAGCGAATTTAGACCCGCACTTGCCGCGCGTGATGCAATAACACAAAAACACTGGGATATTCCTGATGGATTTTATTTGGTTGGCGATAACACTAAGCCCGTAGATGCGTTCCAAAAAGCGATCATCGATAAAGTACAAACTGTCACGCATATTGCGCCAGCCGATAAAGATAAGAAACTAATTGGTGTCCCTTTAGCACAATTTGGCGTGATAAATTATCCTGCACGGGAGTTAGGTTTATGCATGGGATTAACCGATGCGCCTTATGTTACCACGACAGAGGTCTACCCTGACAGTCCTTTTATTGACGATGAAAATTGTATTAATGCACAAGTGGCGGTTATTTGTGGCGCGCTTGATTATTTAAACCAATTACCTGGCAACGCTTTGCTGTAAAACCATATTGCGGTCATGCTTACTCTTTGAACATGGCCGATTTAATAGTCATAGATGAGTAACAAGCTTATTAGCTATGTGTTTATCCATGCGCTCAAATACGCTTTACCCGAGTTATCTGCAGCTTTATATTATTTAAAATGTAGATCCACTATTCTTAAATTCTAGGCGTAGACATCAAAACAAAAATTTGCTTGCTGATTTCGCACCTTGAAGTAACATGGATATGTGTTAACAACTTTTTAACTTTATGAGTCACTTGAAAGCATTTACGATGACTGCCCTCGTAAATGTAAATATAATCACTTAGGAGAAGAACAGCATGAGACTAGAATCAATCGCTCTACATGAAGGGTACAAATCAGAAGAAACAACCAAAGCCGCCGCGGTTCCTATTTATATGACAACGTCTTATACTTTTGATAATACCCAGCATGGTGCTGATTTATTTGATCTTAAAGTGCCTGGTAATATTTACACACGTATCATGAATCCAACTACTGATGTCTTAGAAAAACGCGTTGCGGCAATGGAGGGCGGAATCGCCGCACTTTGTGTTGCTTCTGGAATGTCTGCCATTACTTACGCCATTCAATGTATTTGTGAGGTTGGGGATAATATCGTTAGTACGAGCCAATTGTACGGAGGTACCTATAACTTTTTTGCACATTCGCTACCAAAGCAAGGCGTTGAAGCACGAATGATTTCACATGATGATTATGAGGGGTTTGAAAATGCGATTGACGCCAAGACCAAAGCCGTATTTTGCGAATCAATAGGTAATCCAGCGGGTAATGTCGTTGATATTACCCGTTTAGCAGAAATAGCGCACAAACATGGCGTCCCTTTGATTGTTGATAACACCGTTGCCACTCCTTATCTGTGCCGGCCCTTTGCGCTAGGGGCGGATATTGTTGTGCATTCCCTTACAAAATACATTGGCGGTCATGGCACATCAATTGGTGGTGTGATTGTTGATTCTGGAAAGTTTGATTGGGTTGCAAATAAAGCTCGTTTCCCTGTTTTAAATGAGCCAGATCCTTCGTATCATGATGTTGTTTATACCGATGCCTTCGGTCCTGCAGCCTACATTGGTCGTTGTCGTGTTGTGCCTCTACGAAATACAGGTGCGGCAATATCGCCAATGAATTCCTTTCAAATACTGCAAGGACTGGAAACTCTTGGCTTACGTATGGATCGCCATTGCGAAAATGCAGAAAAGCTTGCTGTATTCCTGCAGCAACACAAAAAAGTTAAATGGGTCAATTACGCAGCATTGCCAGAAAGTCCTTATTTCGAGACCTGCAAAAAAATTACTAACGCTAAAGCGTCAGGCATTTTAAGTTTCGGACTTGAGGGAGGCATTGAAGCCTGTGCAAGGTTCATTGATTCACTGGAAATGATTTTACGCTTGGTGAATATTGGTGATGCAAAATCATTAGCTTGTCATCCAGCCTCAACAACGCATAGGCAGTTAAATGAAAAAGAATTAGCTTCTGCCGGTGTCAGTGCCGATTTGATCAGGATATCCGTTGGGATTGAGCACATAGACGATATTATTGCAGATGTTAGCCAAGCGTTGCAAAAGGCATAACAAATAAGAATAGGTGTCGTGCAGACGACACCTATTTTAGAAATCACAAAAGCAATTAAATAGAAAGCATACTGCTCATGCCTCATTAATCTCTCCTGCAGTGGTAAATTCAACTTTCCAATGTCCTGCAATCAGTTCGACGCAATAAAATGGGTCGTAGTTAGACATCGTCGCAGCAAAATATATTCACCGAGTACCATAGTTAGACTATAATTTTTATTTAATACCGCGCTATTTTAAAATATTTTTTTCTTTAAAGAACAGGGAGATAACATGAGATATCTGCAAAAATTAATCAGTCGTGAATTTTATCGCTCCGTGATCTTCTGGCTTTTATCTTTAATAGCGCTATACACACTTGCTGGTTTTTTTGTTCTACCCAAAGTAATTCACAAAGCAATAGTTGAACAAGTTGAGCAACAATTAGGCTGGCAAACAGACATTGAAACGATAGCATTCAATCCCTATGCTTTAACGTTAGTCATCAACAACTTAAAGATCTCAGATCAACAAGCACAACAGCAATTATCTTTTAAACGTTATTATATAAATTTCGAATTACGTTCTATTTTTGAAGGCGCATTTACTTTTTCAGATATTGAATTACTTGAGCCTACAATAAATTTAGAACTTGATAAACAGGGTATTAGCAACTTTCAGCATGCTATGCGACACCAATTAGAAAAAAATCCTGCTCTTAAAGAAGGTCAACCTGCGGATCAAACAGAGAACACATTAGCAAAACTGTTATTTGATAATATCAATATAATTGCCGGAAATATTAATATTATTGACAATACCCCAGCTCAAACGATTAAGTATCAACTTAATCCAATTACATTTAATTTAAAAAATTTACTCACTTATGGTGACCAAAATAGTACCTATCACTTAGATCTTGCTCTGGGAAAAGGACAAACCATCACTTGGGATGGTACATTGGCTATCACACCACTTCGCTCTAATGGAACGCTGAAAATTGATGGATTTCGAGTGCATGATTTCTGGCGCTATCTATCGGAACAAGTTCCTTTTAACCTAAAGCATGCCCTTGTTGGCATGACCGGTGAATATGAATTTAGTATGGCCAAAGGACCGATACAACTTAATATCCATCAAGGGGCGATCCAAGTTGATGATATTAAACTTGCAACTAAACAATCGGATCATAGTTTTGCCGATATAGATGCTCTTAATATTGGTTCGTTTGACTTTAATTTAGCAGACAAAAAATTACACATAAAGGCACTACAAATTGATGCTATCAATTTGAAGATTGAACGTAATAAAGAAGGGTTGATTGACCTATTATCTATTCTTCCAGAAGCAAATACTCCAAGCCCCCCCGAGGCGACAAGTAATACAGAGTCAGTGACTGCTGAATCTCCTTGGCAATGGTCTATTAGCGATATTACCTTAAATAACAGTCAGGTTAACTTCATTGATAAACAACCAACAACTAGCACCGAAATAGTAATCAACAAGATCAATTTTGCTATTCAAGGGGTTAGCCACAATTTATCTAAAAGCTTACCTTTTAATCTCACTTATTATATTAATCAAGAAGGCGAAACCAAACTCAATGGTCAAGTGACAGCATTGCCGCTTGATGTGCAAGCTCATTTAACACTCAAGGAGTTTGCATTACCGGCATTACAGCCATATATAGACGATCTCGCCAAGGTTAACTTAGAACAAGGCAAGCTATCTATTAGCGGTGATATTAATCTGAGTACGAACAAACAGGATCAAATGCAAGGAAATTTCCAAGGCGCTTTTAACATTGATCACTTTAATACTAAAGATAAGGTGCTAGAACAGCGCCTAGTTGGCTGGCAAAGTTTGGCCATTGATCCCATTAATATTAATTTGAACCCCTTAAGTATTACGATCAATAAAGTGGCATTAACTGAACCTTATGTACGCTTAATTATCACCGAAGATCGTTCCGTTAATTTAGCCAAATTAGTGATTAATAATCAGGGCAGTGAAAAAATGACTGCCAGTAATAAACAAAAACGTACTGAGCTAGAAACCGAACAGCAGAAAAGTAAGCAACCAGCTGTCGCTGTTAAAGTCGATAAAATAACCATTAAAGGAGGTGATGCTTATTTTGCTGATTTATCTCTACAGCCACAATTTGCAACCAGTATCCAAAAGATAAATGGTGAAATAAATGGACTTTCTTCTGAAGATTTAACAAGCGCCGATGTCAATATCCGTGGCAGCATTGAAGAATATGGGAAAATGTTGGTAAAAGGGAAAATAAATCCACTCTCCGGAGATCTTTATACAGACATCAATGTTAATTTTGACAAAATAGAATTAGCTCATCTCACCCCTTATTCTGGTCGTCATGTCGGTTATGAAATAGATAAAGGTAAGCTCAGCCTCGACCTCAATTATCAGATAGCCAACAATAGACTTATTGCTAAAAATCACCTGACTTTAGATCAATTTGAATTGGGACAACAAGTAAACAGCAGCGAAGCGCTAAATCTCCCTCTAAAACTAGCTATCGCTCTGTTGACCGATAAAAATGGCATTATTGATATTCAACTGCCAATTACGGGGGATATGGATGATCCTGATTTTGCAATAAGTGGTCTAGTGATAAAAGCCTTTGTGAACTTACTGACTAAAGCAGTGACTTCACCTTTTTCCCTGATTGCCGACTTAATTGGAGGTGATCCAGGCGAACTAAATTCTTTAGCATTTGAATTAGGTAGCACAAAATTAACCGCAGCCAATATCGAACAACTCAACTCCCTTGCTAGTATATTGAATAGTCGACCTAACTTGATTCTTGAAGTTCGAGCAATGGTTGATGAAAAGCAGGACGGATTAGCCCTAAAAAGACAGAAAATGCAGACATTGCTAATAAAGTCCGCAATAGACAACAATGTGGAACAGGAGCAGCGAATTGCGGCGATTGAAAAATTACTCGGTGAATATGGCGGTAAGCAAGAGTTAAACAAACTACAAAGTAAAATGCGCACAGAAATAACAGCGGTGGAAGAAGATTCTGAAAAATTGAGTAAACAGCAACTTATCACCGATGGCTATGAACAATTTATTCGAGAGATGTTGTTAGTCAAACAGCCCCTCTCTAATTTAGAACTAATTGATCTTGCTCAACAACGAATCAATATTATCAAGGCACAACTGTTTGAACAGGGAAAAGTTGCAAATAAACAAGTCTTTACTCTGCAGCCATCATTGCAAGGACACGCACAAGAAAGCACTATTTCTACAATATTTACATTAACGAGTAATTAACGTTCAACAAAAGCAGCGTATTTAGCGATAGAAAAACGATTCGTTCAGTATGACGCTGAGCAACTTACTCTTATCACAGCTACATTAACAGAGGCGTGAACATGAACGTAACCTTAATCATTTTAAGTAGTTTTGTCGGTGGTGCCATTATTGGTTTTATAATTTACCACTTCACCTTAGGGAAAAAGCAGGCAGGTACGCAACAGCAAGAGCTGGATAATACTCAAGCTGAATTAGATAGATATAAGACTGCGGTTAATAATCATTTTACCAGCAGTGCTGCACTAATGGAGCAAGTTACCAGCAGTTATCAAGCGTTATATCGGCATATGGAATATCAGTCACAAGAACTACTGAGCGAAAATAAAGAGGCAGATGTAAATCTTTTAAGCGAAACGGTAATAAATAAAAACTCAAGCGTCCACAACAAAAAAGAGGATCATAACGATTGAGTTAAAAAGGCATATAGATCTTGCACCGAAAATTCAATCTGAGAAAAAAGGATACGGCTGCATTTTATGAAGAGTCTATCCACGGATATGGGCTGATATCAGAGAGCTTACCTCTGTCGGGTGATGTAACATTTTCATTGCTAGTTAATTAAAAGTAATCAGAAAATGACGAGCTTTTAAAACGCATCGCTGCGTATGTGCTTTCTTTTATAACGAGAAGGGCAAGTAAACGAAAGCTGCCAGTATTATTCTAAGTTAATTATGGGTATTCAACTATGAAGATAGTTTATAGCAATGAAAATCAATTTCTGGTGCACAATGTAAAAAATCTCATTGAGGCACAAGCAATAGATACATTTCTAAAAAATGAATTCGCACAGGGAGCAGTAGGAGAAATATCTGCATTCGATTCTTGGCCTGAGATTTGGGTTGTTGATGATTCAGACTTTGATCGTGCAGTAGAAATAGTTAAAACATCGCAGAGTAAGGGAAGTGGTATAGATTGGAACTGTAAAAACTGTTCTGAGAAAAATGATCCCTCTTTTGAGATATGCTGGAATTGCCACCGTGAAAAATCATAATAAATAACTAAACTGGACACGTTAGTAAAAACACGTCCAGGACCCTGTAAATAATTCTGTGTAATTACCATTTTTACAGATGCTTTTTCAAGCGGTCTTCAAATTCTATTATAAACCGATTCATCGCAGCTCTCCAACTGTGGATCGGTTTTGACCATTTTTTCGA
>NZ_JAHNZV010000095.1 GCF_022267535.1 Psychromonas antarctica | reverse complement strand
ATTTTCAGAAAAAAGCAATCTTGATGAATTAGACTTTAGTTCATATTACCCGCCATTCAGAAATAAAAAAGAAGTCGACTTTAGTTGGGCTAAAAAACCAGACAAAAAAGTAGATAACTAGATAGTTGATTTATCAGTGTTTAAATCATAAATAGCCGCGTTGTTCTGGGCTGAATTTTTTAAATTTACTTAATAAACAAGTGATTAAGTGTTGGTATGTTATTATTGCTGATACCCAATATATTATAACCAAGCTAATATATACCAAAGATAGTGCTGTTATGTATTAATAACCCTTAGGTTATTAATACTCGATTTAAGGCCTAAACACCTTAAAAAATAAATACTGTTGTTATCTATATGAGAACTACTTATATGGAGAAACAACCATGTCTAAAACCAAATTAAATGATCACCTACTTAGTAAAATCCCATTTAACGAACTAGAGGTAGTTGAAAACTACGAGTTAAATAGCAGGTACTTAAAAAACAATAAAGGGCTAATAGATCAAGCCTTAAGCCAATACCCAAGAATAATGGCTATTAGGTTTGATCTTCATTTCCCTCGTTGCTATTCAGATATTGACTATGATCACTCAAATGTGCAGTTTGTGATTACTCCATTTTTAAAATCCCTTACAGCTAAGCTCATAAGCAACATTAAGCGTCGTAGAAAGAAGAATAAACGAGCTGCTGATTGTAGGCTTAATTACATCTGGGTTAAGGAAGGTGATAATGATACGGCAGCGCACTATCATGTGGTGATACTTCTTAACAACGATACCTATAACACTTTAGGTAAGTATGGTGTCTTCGGTGATAATTTATATACCAAGATTGTTGAAGCATGGGCTACCGCATTAAAGATCGAAGTTTACGACACTCGCGACTTAACTCATTTCCCTCAAAATAATATTTATTACCTAAAAAAAAATACTGTTGATTTTGAAGCGGTTTATCTCTCTCTGTATAAGAGAATTAGCTATTTTGCTAAAGTCGAGACCAAAAGTTATGGTAATAATCAGAGAAATTATGGCAGTTCATGCAAAAAGAGATATATCTGTAATTGAGCATATATCTCTCGCTTTAGATTAGTGTTATTAATCTAAAGTTAGTATTGCATTAACGGCCCATCCTATCGATTCAGTAATGGTAAATGCAGTTGTCGCATTGATGGCATTGCCAAAGATGGGTATCCAGCCTATAAGCGCTTGTGAGACCGTTCTACCAACAATGCCAGCTGATGCAGCCGTTAGCATTGAAGCGGCTGCTGTCGTGCTCAGTGCCTGCTCATGAACTTCTGCAATTGACATAATCATCGCAATTTGAATCGGCATAATAACCGCGTTATCTGAACCTGGTATTTGTGCTAATCCAGCTCCTGCGGTTGCAGCTGCCGTTGCCGAACTGTGAATGATAGTACGTATCTTTGAATTTTTACTCATGATGATTGCCTCCGGTTAATCATGTGGACATAAAGGGTTTTTAAAAAGGATATATGTTTGAAAGTGGTTCTAATGAGGGGCGCGGGTTAGCTCCAGGTTAGATTAAATAAACGACAGAAGCTCAGCTAAGATGCCTGTAAGCTTTCAACCGTAGTTAATTTTATTTCTAGGTGCTGAGTGGCGATGAACTGGTAAAAGGCTTCAGGGTGCAGCGATAGGATGCTATGTAAGGCATCAATAATATCATCCTGCTCAGCGCAACAAATATGATCAATAAGATCCACAGGGCCACTATCGAACCCTGTATGGCGTCGTGCTTCTTGATACTCTGCTGATATGTCCCCTGAAACACATTTAACAGCTTTAATATCTTTGCTGAGGGTGGTTCCGTTTAGATATGACATGCTTATTCCTTAATAGATAAAAAAGCCTGTGCCAATCGCACGGCTGGTAGGGGTGATTTAAATTTCAAGATCAATAAAATCTTTATCTACATCATCTTGAGTGATCCCGATATAACGCAACGTAACGCCTGCTGAAGCGTGTCTAAGCATCTTCATTACGCGACCAATATCTTTAGTGCTTTGATACAGAAAATACCCCCTTGTCTTTCTCATTGAGTGTGTGCCGAGGTTTACTTTTATCTCATCACCGACCATAGAAAAAGCATAAGCCACCGCGCGTCTAGTCAATGGCCTAGGGATGGCGTACTTTGACTGCTTGCAGCGATAAGATTGAAATAGATAAATGTGCTCAGGATGTTCATCACGTATCTGTTTGATAAGCGAAATAGCTTTATCATTTAACGGGATGTTAGCGTGCTTACCTGTTTTTGTTTCTTTAATGCGTAAACGGTCATCTTTGATATCAACGAATTTGATAGCGAGAAGATCAGATATCCGTAACGCTAGGTTTAAACCGATACCCCAGACAAGTGACATCTGCTTACTGAATCTAATTTCCAGTAAATGGGCAATCAACTTGATGGTGTCGGGTTTTTTAATTGCTTGAACTTCAGCCATGGGAGGCCTCCATTATTAAATGAGAGGTTATATAGACAGCCAAAAGGGTGTGTTTTAAAACACTGAAACACAGTGATAGCAAGGGTTTCAGCACTAGTCCCCTTGAGGCCGTGAGTTTTGTGTTATTCATGACAGGTATCTGCCAATAGGTTAACCGGAGGATGGAAATTAATTAATACGCAGTGAATCTTAGTGACTGTAATAGCAAACAAGCCAACTTCCCTATTTGGTTTTAAACGAGGTTTTTGAGAAGCCAGTCGCTATTTTTCAAACAGATGCCCGCTATACAAGGGTTGCTAACTTCCCATAATGCCAATTTGGGAAGCTAGATTAATATCACCAGGCACTCACTTCTATTTGATCAAATGCATCGTATTCCAGATAGCTTAAGAAATTATTCTCCCAGCTTTTATAGAAATCTTTAACCGTTGATCGCGTAATTGACGTTGAGGTGCAATTAGCCAGAAAGAAGGTATTGGCGCTAAAATCAAAATCAACCTCTTTTACTAGCTCAGGATAAGGATGGCCGCAATAACAGAAGTCAGTGATATACAGCAAACACCAACAGCCATTTACAGCCTCTTTTTGTAATGAGATTTCAACAGGCTGATATCCGCCTGTTTTACTGCTATATGAACTGTCTCGGTAATTAACCGTAACCTGACTGATCTGCGCATCAACCTCTTTTGCTTGGATCGCTTTTTGTAATTGAACATAAAGTTTCGGATCAATATTCAAGCAGCAGACATTAAATTTAATATCCATTAGATTAACCCCCGCTCTGCAAATGACACTGAATTCTTGCCGACGACAATATGATCTAACACTCGCACATCAATCAGGCCAAGGGCATCAGTAAGTCTCGTTGTGATGCGTTTATCCGCTTCTGATGGCTCTGCAATACCTGAAGGGTGGTTATGAGCAAAAATGACCGCACTGGCATTTACCTCCAATACGGCTTTCACCACTTCACGCGGATGAATACTGGCGCTATCAATCGTGCCGAAGAACAACTCTCGATATTCAATCAACTGATGCTGAGTATTGAGCAGCATCACTGCAAACACCTCTTTTTCATAATTAGCCAATTTAAAGGTTAAATATTCCTTGGTTGCCTTGACGTCGGTAAACGCATCACGACTAATAAATTTAGTGGCGATGATCTCTGCCGCTCGTTCAAGTATCTGGTGCTCAGTCATTGGCTTACCTAGGGTGTAAACCTGGTTCGTTTTAGTGTGCATAAATAGCTCCTTTGCTGGTGGTTTGGTTATGCACTGTGATGAAATATATCTGTAAATATTTTCAATCTAACCCGTGATTTTTTATTTTTTAGTAATGGCTCTTATCTGATGGACTAGAACTAGTTAAGGATAAGAAAATGAAATTCATCAAATTAAAAGAAGTAATGGTAATGACAGGCTTAGCACGAGCAACGGTTTATAAGCATATTGCCAACAACAAATTCCCTAAATCCGTGTCATTGGGTGAGCGAGCAGTCGCTTGGATTGAAAGTGAAGTTGAAGAGTGGATGTTAGAGCGTATTGCAGAGCGTGATGAAGCTATAATCATCGGTTAATAGTGGCTACATTTTTCCACCTTATTATTAGTGACATTACCCCTATATGTACCACCTCATTTAAATGAGTAATTAGCAGCAACAAAAAAGGCATAAGTAAAAAAGCAGTAATAATAAATTTGAAAACGTAAAAACGACAATATGCCGTTTAGTATTCTAAAAAAACACTGAAAAACACGATACTACTAGCCCGTGCAAATGCACGGGCTAGTAGTTGGAGATAACCGATTAAATATCCAAATCAACAAAGTCCTTATCTATATCATCTTGAATGATTCTGATATAGCGAGCCTAGAGAGCTGTTTAGGGTTACGGTTGATCGCTTGATGGTACGGTAAGATTGAAGCAGGTAGATGTGGAGGGGGTGTTCAGCTTGTATCTGTTTGATGGTGTTCTGTGCTTTTTGATTAAGCTGGATGTTGGCGAGCTTCCCTGTTTTTGCTTCTTTGATAATTAAACGGCCGTGATGAATATCGTCGAATTTAATCGATAGCAAATCGGATATACGCAATGCCAGGTTTAAGCCAATATTCCAGATATCAGACATCTGCTTACTGTAGCGCCGTTCTAACAGGTGGCTAATCAATTTAACCTTATCAAGTTCTTTTACTGCTTGTACTTCAGCCATAGTTGGCTCCTCTGTGAGCGAATTCAAAGAGGTGATATATGTTTGAAAATATTTGGGTTCGTATTGTAATACGTTAGTTTTTCGCATGTGTTGAAAGTGAAGTGCAGAATGTTTTTTGGTTTTGAATGTCGTAGAGAAAAAGTTTGGCTGTCCCTCCTTTTCTTATGAACAAGACTGGCTTAAGCCGCTCAAGTGTCTATAAATTCATTTCAGAAGGCCACTTCCCCCAATCAATAGCAACAGGACCACGCTCAGTAGCATGGTTAGATAGTGATATTGAGGAATGGATTTTGGATCGGATAGCAGAACGATACGACTATAAAACTGTGGTATAGGTATGAAATAAGCAAGGTGTCAATCGGCTCCTTGCTTATTTCCGTATTTAATTTTTTTTGAGATGCTTGTAATGCTTGTCTTCTACCAAAATGGTTTTTTAAGAATATTGTTCAACATAATGATGCAGAGAAATTACAAGCTCACCTATAATTATAAATGATTCCACTAAGATCAAATGTAGCGTTTAAGACGCATGCATCAACTAGTTTATTCAGGTAGAATGCTTGATATTTTTAGAAGCGACTTATTGATAGGTAGTATCATCATTTATATCAATGAAAAGGGGGGATTATGGCTAGTGGGAAATTATTAAGATTGCTTGTTCAATCAGGTGCATCTGGTGATCCTATTGCATTTAAAAGTGCTACTGAACAATTAATCCAAGAAGAGAGAGCTAAACAACATAATCTTTTAGCAAACGATTTAGAACGTATTCTTTATGGTGATAGAGCTAAACCCAGCTCTACTTTGCACAATATTATTCCCGAAGCTCCAACGGATAAAGAAAGTGGCGTTGCTTTAATTGATATAAAACAGGCAAACCGTTCAATTGATGAGTTAGTTTTAGAATCAAGCACATTCGAAGTGATAGAAAATGTACTCGAAGAATATCGAAGAGAAGATGTTCTTAGAAGCTATGGAATGATGCCTGCCGAGAAAGTTTTATTTTTTGGACCTCCCGGATGCGGAAAAACTCTGGCTGCAGAAGTAATGGCGTATGAATTAAATCGCCCCCTTGCGATTGTTCGACTAGATTCTTTAGTTTCTTCTTTTTTGGGTGAAACAGCTTCCAATTTACGAAAGATTTTCGATTTTATTGCTAAACATAAGTTAGTAGTACTTTTTGATGAGTTTGATGCATTAGGTAAAGAACGTAATGATGGCTCAGAACATGGTGAACTTCGTCGTATTGTGAATGCGGTTCTTCAAATGATGGATTCATATGATGGCAAGAGTATGATTATTGCGGCAACCAATCATGATCAAATACTTGATAGCGCTATTTGGCGACGCTTTGATGAGTTAGTAGAATTTCCAGTGCTAAATAAAAAACAGCTACAGAATTTATTACAACTCAAATTACGTGGAGTAAGACATGACTTTGATTTAGAACTTTCTGATCTTCATAATATATTTGATGGAAAGTCACCAGCAATCATTGAGCGAATTATTAGACGTGCAGTAAAACGTATGATATTAAACCAAAAAGAATTTTTGACAGTTAGAATGCTTAAACATGCGTTTGAATTAGAAAATAGAATTTAATAATAAAATAAAATAAAGGAATACAGTATGGCAGGAGCTTATCCCCATCTTTCATTTTCTAAAGAGACCCCCCTTAAGCAAAGAAGAAGTCGCAATGGGTTTGGCTCAAAAATTAAATGTGAGAACCCTGCTAAACACGGTAAAAAATTACAACAACAAATCATATCTTTTCAAAAGGTCCTATCTACTCAAGTTGGCGGAGACTCATCTCGCAATTTAATTCAAATTAAACTCATTGAGAAAATGAATTTTGAAAATATAAGTAAGCATGGGATTTCTATTATTGGCCAGCAAGACGAAACTGTATACCTTGCTTTTGCAGACGAAAAGCAACTTAATGAGTTTAATAGTAGGCTAGCAAAACTTGTTGATGGAGAGTACATATCTTATCCTGATTTACTGTATGCGATAGATAAAATCGAGGCCTGGTCAACCGAAGAACGAAAAAGCTGGGCAGTGAAGCAATTTGGGTTTCCAAACGAAGAAATATTCAGGCTTGATATTGAACTATGGCCAATTGGCGATCGAGGCAGCCTTAACAGGGATAAGCTTTTATCAGACTTTGTAGCCTGGTTAAAAGTTGAAACTATTTCGACACTCGATAAAGTCGATCGAGATAGTCTTATTATGTTTCGTGTAGAAGTAACCAATCTACAAGCTGAAAAGCTATTAAACCATAAAGATATCAGACAAGTTGATTTGCCACCTAAAACAGGGATTAAATTTTCTCAGTTAAATGTCGATGTTAATATACTTCCAAAAGAATTAAATAAACCACCAGAAAATGCTAGTTTAATCTGTGTATTAGATAGTGGGGTTAACACTAACCATACTTTATTACAGGGCGCGATTGGTGATGCACAAAGCTTCATTAGTGGTGAAGATGAATCAGACATTGTTGGCCATGGTACCGCTGTAGCTGGTGTCGCCTTATTTGGAAACATAGAAGAACGGATTGAATCAAATGAATGGACTCGAGAGTTAATACTTCTAAGTGGGAAAGTTTTAAGTAAAGATGAATACGGTAATCCTATCTTTGACGAAAAAACAATTGAATCGACTTTAATAGATGCTATTACGTATTTCTATGAAGAGTATAATTGTAGGATATATAACCTTTCGTTAGGTAATTTAAATGCTCCCTATACCAACTCTCATATATCAGGAATTGCAGTTACATTGGATGAGCTTGCTCGTAAATTAGACATATTGATAATCGTCTCCTCTGGTAATTATACAGGCTCAGAGATAATCAATAATTGGCGAGATGATTATCCCCATTACCTTTTGCATTCAGATGCAGCATTGATCGATCCCGCACCTGCAGCTAATGTTTTAACCGTAGGTTCATTTGCCAAACATACAATGACCTATGCAGAACGACAATATAACCATCAAGGTGAAATTAACGAATTACATGTTGCAAACGCAGGACAAGTTTCACCATTTTCAAGAAGTAACCAAAAAGAAAAATCCGCTTTAAAACCAGAACTATTAGCTCATGGTGGTAATTTTGCAATTGCAGCTAGATATGAAGGTCAGGGCTGGAAACAAATTGATAAACATCTTGGTGTAATCACACTTAACCATCAACCACAAGGTAATACATTGTTGAGTGAATTTTGTGGCACTAGCTTTTCTGCACCGTATATTACTCACCTTGCAGGTAGATTATTGAATAACTATCCCAATTCGTCGGCAAATTTATTACGGGCACTATTAGCTAACCATGCACGAATTACTCAAGAAATTAAAACTACTTTCAAAAATAAAGAAGATGTGAGACGTGTGGCTGGTTACGGGGTAGTAGATGAAGATAGCTTATTTAAATCCTCAGAAGAGCATGTAGTGTTAATTAATGAGGGTGAGATTGAAAATGATAAACACCAATTCTTTGAACTTCCCATACCCGACGACTATTATCGCAAAGGAAAAGCAGTAAGGACCATCACAGCAAGCCTAGCTTACAGCCCATCAGTGCGAACAACAAGATTAGAGTATCTAGCTACCAAGATTAAGTTTCATCTTGTTAATTCAAATTCTCTCGAAGAAGTAACAAAATCATTTAATAATGAAAATAAAAAATCAGTAAAATCTATTCCAGAATCTGATGGAAATAAGCGAGATATTACTCAAGATAGTAGAAGCCGAGGTACACTTCAATCTAGTACCTGGACCTTTAAACAATTTAATAAAGAACGAAAACTATTTTTAGTAGTCACTAGGCAGGATCAACCATGGGCAGAAAATCAAGTTGAAGAAAAAGAAACTTATGCCCTTGCGATTTCTATAACCGATCGTGAAAATGAAAATGCTCAATTATACCAACAAATATCAGCACAACTTCAAACTAGAGAACATGCTAAGCAACAAGTCAAAGTTAGCTATTAAGTAATGCATAAATTAACGAGACAAGAGTCAGTTATTTCCAAAATAGAAATAACTGCAGATGATCGCAAAAACACCAAAACTTCAAGACAGCCCAAAAAATAAATTCTGATTTCCGTTTCGGTAAATTTTTGAAACAAACACGCCTATAGGCAAGCAACAAAACTGAACAACTACCGTCTAAAGACGGTAGGTTCTTTTGCGTTTTGAATTTTCAGCAAAGAAAACCAACCACTTTTTATTCTTATAATTCACCTGTTAAGCTCAACTTCCCAAATTACCATAATGGGAAGTTGGCAAGCCTCATGGCGTAAGGCGATAGTTAAAATAACAATGCTGAAGTTCCTATTTTATAGTTCTGGTACGTAAAGAGCAGTTGGACACTGTAATTATGCGAAGTAGCCTTTTAGCATTAAAGTGCGCGCTAAAATTTATAGCTGTGCAGAAAATCGGTAATACAACAAGTGGATCTGTGCCATTGCTCCCATATTTACGATAGAGGTTTGTGTGGAACAAAAATTTACGTATGAAGATTTTAAAATTGATGTGAAACAAAATCATAAAATGATAATAGATGAGGGGATAGTAAAGTTACAAGGTAGTAAAATATACCCCTACATCGGAGATGATCAGTCTATTAATGCAAAGGCCACTAGAAGTGCACCTGATCAGTACATAATTACGATAAATGAAGGCGTTTTAAAAGCTATATTTAGCTATTCAACTGAAGTCCTCAGACCTTTTTATAAAATTTATCATGCTAATTTAGGAGTTACAGAAGAACTCTTTATTCGATTTGTATGCGGAATTATGTCCGATTTTATATTTTGGCATGAGTTAAGTCATATTGCGCGAGGTCACTTTAAATACCTAGGAATTGACCAATACGATACATCGTTAGGTTTTAATCTAGATAAAATAAGTGAATCAAGAATAGTAGAAATTGATGCGGATATATTTGGTGCTAGCTATCTTTTTCTGAGAGTCTTAAGTGTCATTAATAGTGGCTCGATTAGAGCAGAAGATGCGTTGTGTGCATATACAGTAGGCATTAGATCAATTTTTGAAATACTGCATATAGATAATGTACTTGAAGATTATAATCATAGAACCAATGAGCACCCGCATTCTCAAGCACGAGCTTTTAACGCCTATGCATTCGGAGTCGCCTCTCCAGAAATAATAAGCTATAAAAAAAACATTCTTCCTTATTATCAGGAGTGTGCTCAACAATTTTTTATAGACTTTGAATCATTAGCCTTGGGAAATAAGTTTAACATTGATGCTGTTGCAGAAATAATGCCTGTTGATGTGGACAAATGGCATAGTGAAAAAGCAGTATTAGATAGTCTAAGTATTATGAGTTATGAAAAACGAAGTATGGCAGAAAAAAGAAAAAGCCTATTTCGAGAAATAACAAATAAGTTGCGCAACCTATTCTTCCCCCCACACTATAGTTAGAAACCACAAAAAATTGTGGCCAATATTATTTTTATGTTTTGAATAAATAGGCGCAATACACTTTTGGATATAAATTAGCTAGTGTCGATAATGCAGCATTTGCCTTATCACGTTACATTAAATCTGGTTACTAGCATTTTTGCCACTTTCTGCGAACGCCAGTTCCTTATCAATGTGTTGATATCTACCCGTTGATGAGTTAGTGAATCTACGCGTGAGCTTACGGCAGCGTAGCTCAACTTCCATTTTTTGTTCTGATTTAATACGGGTAACTCATCCATCAGGACTTAATTATGTCAAATCCAGAGCAACTTAGTAGCGTTATTACTGCATTTGAGC
>NZ_JAHNZV010000094.1 GCF_022267535.1 Psychromonas antarctica | reverse complement strand
GGATAGTTATGATATAAAAAGATTAAGTGACTATGTTAAAGATAGATTTATTGTCAAAAATGACGGAAAGTCATTGGATAAAAAAAATGACTTTCAGTTCTTATTTGATCATATTGAATTCAGTATTTTAGAAGAAAGCTTTCTTCGGACACAGTGTGATATTTTATATTCACAATTAGAAAACGAAGGCATGTTAAGTGATCAAACGGTTAATGATATTGCTAAATTAACAGTGTTAGATAGAGAACTATTGGATGAGGCAATATTTGTAAAGCCTTTTATTTTAGCAAACAGCTATCCATTACTAAATAGTGATGATAAGCAATTATTTGATGAAATCTCTATAATTGCATGTGCAAATTATCTTTCTGAAAACCCTCAAAAATCAATAAAAGAACTAGATAAAAACCAAGAGTTTGAGGTTGATGAACTGATTTTTTTAGCTGCAATTATCAACCACAAATTAATCCTAGTTAAGCTTGCAAACTATTTTAACTGCCAACCTTATCAGGTTGTTTTCAATGACAAAGTGTATGCACTACGTGAAGTTTTAAAACTGAGTGCAAGTACTAGAACTTTCGGTAATCCTTCTACAACTTGGTATCAGCTTGCTAAACGCTATGCTGTATATCTTAAACTCTCTAAATCGGTTTTAAATTGTGTTACGGAATCCTTTCAGAAAAACAAATTTAATGTGGATTGCTTTGTTGAAACTTTTCTTCGCCAAAGGTCCCCTAAAATCAAAAAGTTTTTACAAATAAATAGGCGCGGAAATAGTACGATTAAAGCTGCAATGAATAGTCAACATATACAAAATAGGCTTAGTAATAAAGTCATTGGTCAAGCTTCCGCGATTGACGGTTTATGTCAGGGGTATTTAACATCTAGCATTGATTCTCAACAAGGACCTCGTTCTATTTATACCTTTGTTGGGCCATCAGGAGTAGGGAAAACTTATTTGGCTTCTCAACTGTTACCTGAGATCAATAAATTTGAACAAACAGGATATGTATATAATATATTTAATATGGAACACTACTCTGACGAGCGTGATGCCCAAAAACTCTTTGGCTCGGGGATTCAATACTCGGACTCAAGTATGGGGATGTTAACAACAGCAGTGCGTGCACAACCGAGACAAATATTACTACTTGATGAAATAGAAAAAGCTCATAGTACTGTTATACAGTCTTTATTGTCAATATTGGATTCTGGAATCACAAGAGACCAAACAAGCCAAGAAAAAGTTGATTTTAGTCAGTGTATTATTATATTCACTACCAACTTAGGGCAAGATGTTTTACAAAACAACCATCAAAATTCTACGCTAAGTATCTTTGAACTTTTACGTGAATCTAAAAACCCTTCAAATAATACCAAACTATCTATTGAGTTTATTAACCGGTTAGCAAAAGGTTTTCCAATTTTGTTTTCTGAACTTAAGATAAATCATTTAGTTAGAATAGCTGAATTACAGGTAAATAGTGCCAATTATACAAATATGCCAATTTCATATGATTGGCCAAGAGATTTTGCTAGCTTGATGTTGCAAAGTATGTCCCCTGATATCTCTGTACGTGGTTTACAAAGTTGCTTAACCAAACACCAATCATTAATTATAAGCAAAGCAACGCGTTATTTTACAGAAGATACAGATAAAGTTTCTTTCAAAATTAGTATTGAACAAAGCACTTCAAAGACAGAAAAATCACCTATCCAGCTATTATTACTTGATGATGACTCAAGAGTTTTTGGAGAAATTAATAATCAACATTCTAACTGTAAAGTTTCTTTATGTGCAATGGTAGAGGGGTTACACCATGCGATTGAAATGTATCATCCAGATGCATTGCTTATTGATATAGAAACGGTTGATAAAAGTAAAACTCAATTACCGGAACTTATTTCTGACGTATTAGGACGAAATGATAAAACGCCAGTTTTTACATATCAGATTATTGATTCTGTTGAAAATGACGAAAATCAAAGTATATGCCATGAAGTACGTGAACATTTCAGCCTGAATGTAGTTGATTTTGCATCTCAGTTTTCAAGCATGCTCGCTCGCGTTCAATATTATCTTGATGTTGAGTTTAAACTTTTTAATATGAAGCGTCGAAATGAAAAACTTCAATATCATTGCGAAGTAATGAATACTGAAAATGAAGTCTATAACGTCGTATATAATCAGTTATCAGCCTCTAAGGTTATTCAAAGTTCCGACCTTACAGAGGGAGACTTATTTAAGTATTCCCTTCCAAATGTAAAGTTGGATGACGTAATTGGTTTAGAAAGAGCTAAAAAACGATTAGATGAGGTCGTTAACTGGCTTAAATCACCTGATAAGCTTGCTAATTTCGGAATAAAACCCCCTTGTGGCTTCCTGTTTTCGGGGCCACCTGGCACGGGTAAAACCTTTTTAGCCAAAGCGTTAGCTGGAGAAAGTGGATTACCATTTTTTAGTGTATCTTCTTCGGAATTATCAGAAAGTCATTCAGGAGGAACAACTCAAAATATTAAAAAACTATTTGCCACTGCGCGTAAATATGCTCCTGCCATTATATTTATTGATGAAATCGATGCGATTGCATCCAAACGCAGTGAATCAACTCAAGGCGCTGATCGAGACCGAAATTTAGCCGTAAATGCATTACTAACCGAAATGGATGGGTTTACACCACAAAGTGATCCAATTTTCATTCTAGCTGCTACAAATCACCCGCAACTACTTGATAGTGCGATAGTTAGACCCGGACGTTTTGATGAGACAATTCATTGTGATTTACCCAATAAACAGGCTAGAAGTTGTTTTTTTATTCGTTTTTCTACTAAACATCAAATCAATTTTACAGATGCAGAATTGAATAATCTGATTGCTGCGTCTCAGGGGATGTCATCGGCAGAAATTGAACAGGTATTTCGAGAGGCTATCTATCAAGCTGTTGGAGAAAATAAAATGCTGACGAGTGAAGCTATCAAAAAAACAATGATACGTGTGACGTATGGACTCCCTTCAGAACATATTGTTTTAAGCAGGCAAGAAAAGAACCGGACGGCTTATCATGAAGCCGGCCATTTGTTAATTTCAAAGCTATTATTCCCTAACCACCCCATTGATTTTGTGACTATAGAACCACGTAATCAGACGTTAGGTTTTGTTGCTACACGAGATGCAGATGAATACGAAAGTTTATCGAGTATTCGAGCTAAACATCGTTTAGAAATGCTATTAGCAGGCCGAGTTGCTGAAAAAATATATACTAATTCAATTGACGAAATTAGCTCTGGTGCTTCGAATGATATAGTGAAAGCAACACAATTAGCTATGCATGTTATATATGAAGGCGGTTTAGATCCTTCTGTTGGCCCTGTTAATGTAGGCATCTTAACTAAATTTGAAGAGAGTGAATTACTTATGAATGCACAAAAGACAGTTAAGCTTTGGCTAGAAAGTGCAGAAAAATCAGTAGAAGTAAGGTTAATTGAGCATCGCTTGCAACTTGACCGTATAGCAAACGCATTAATAGAGAATGAATCATTAATTGCTGAAGAGATAGAAGCATTATTTGTCTAATTGAAATAATTTGATTTCTTACGTAATTAAAAGGCCTATACCTCTTTAGTAGTAAGCTGTAAGTTTTGATTAGGATGAGCGGACTATCTCATTAGCGACTTAGCTTTGTAGTCTGAAATTGAAAAATGTACATTAGCATCCATATTGCCAATGTTATGTTAGAAGAAAAGGTTATTTTACAGATAAATTATTAAATTTCGATTTAGGAAATCGTTAAGTCCATGAGAGATTATTAGTAGGCCCTATTTTTGTGAGTAGGGATCTTTATTAATAATTGGAGGCACCATGGACTATATTTTGGATAAAGCTCAAAAGAAGAACCTCAAACTAAAGTTACATCCCTTATTAAAAAGTGCTTATACACTGTGCTTATCTTTGCCTATTAAATTTAACCTCAATGTATTTAGTGGCACATCACAGCAATTAATAAGCAGTTCCCTCCCAATCTATCTGTATCAAAAAAATAAAAGTCTCTATCTTATTAGTGGATTTGAAAATACAGGCTTCGATATAAATGAAACAAATCATAGTAAACGTACAGTAGTTGTTTTAAAAGGCCGAACTGATGATGAGATTTTAGAGTTTTGCTGGGGCAATATCTTTAATAAATTACTCTCATCCATTGATAGCAAGCAGTTTGGAAAACTATACCCATTGTTTAAAGATTGTTTGCCAACCAAAATAACAAGAAAGTTAGTAGGTAAAGATAAGATATCTGAACAACAACTATCTGATTTAACTTCTGTTTCAAGGTCAACGATTGCAAGGCAGCGTGCCGAGTTATCTGATAATACGAAGGTAAAGAGTAAGCCTGAGCAAACAATACTAGAAAGATCGTTACAGTTGATGTCGGAGGCAAATGATGAGCATGGTTAAAGATATTGAGTCAGCGAGCTCTAAAGTGTTTTTTAAAGAACTGTTTTGTCTTTCGCCCGAAGAAAACTCTATATTGGCAAAGGAAGCGATACGTTTAATTTCAATTCTAGATGAAGAGTTTATGCTCTATTTTCATGAAATTGAATCGATAATCGGTGGATTAAATACGTATGTAATACAGGAGGGAAATGGGAGTTTAAAATCAGTTTTTGAGCGACTTAAAGCAGAGGGAGTGATAGGAGAATATTACTTTCAAACTTTTATTTCTACAGATTTTGAACCATCATGGACTGATTTTGAAAAGCTAGAGCAATACAAAGCATTGACGTTTATTGTTGCGATTCGCCAGTGCACTCATCAGGATGTTGAATCTCGTATCTCAACAATGTGTAGTGAAATTAGACAATTAGCTTTAGGTAATAGAGCTTATCTTAGAAAGCTCCTCCCTGACATTTTATCATTATCATATATCAGCTTACTGAGTGAATTGGAAAAATTAAAGGATAATGAAAATAGCCTAATTACAGATGAGGCAGTGCTTCGTCAGTTTGCTAGTTTATATATTCCTTTTTCGTCAGCATTAGAAAAGTCGATTGGCATTGCACGTACCGCCAAGCATAACTTAGATCACATAAGTGAGTTGAAAATTAGCTCAATTAAAAGTTTAGACGACAGTATAGATTTCAATGCATCGATTATTGCTGAGATGCGGTTTGATCCAAAAGGTCAAAAGAACTTTGCTAAAGAGGAGGCGTTATCTGATATTGATCGTAAATTAGCTGCTATTACTATGAATAGTGATGAAAGCCACTTCGTAAAACAAAAAAAAGCTAATGCAATCTACGCTAGATTAAAAAAAAGAAGCATGCATCTACCCTGTGATATTTACTCTGCCAGTGAATATGAAATTTCAGTATTAATTAAAAGTTGTAATGAAGCATTTGATAGCGTTAATGAGCCCTGTGCAAGATTGCTATTGCTATCGTTAGTACTTGGCAACACGACTAAACAAGTCCGTAATAGAAAACTAGCTCGCTCAGAGCATCGTGAAGTTGTTGGGATACAAAGACAGCATAAACTTCCTTCACATCTAAATGCAAAGTTCTGTAACAATGTACAAATTACGACGGAGGTATCCAAGGTAATAGTCTTACCATTGCCTGAAAAAATCATTAATAAATTATCCAATATACGCTTCTCTAATGTCACCGATGAAATGCTGCAACAGTTTATTAAAGAGGTTAATAAAAAGAATAACACCCATTTATCACTGGTAAAAATAAGTAATTATTTACAACAAACATTCACGAAAAAAAATTATGATCCTGTTATTCAGGCTGTCATAAGAGGGGAGGATTTAGATAAACTTGTAGCATTATATTATGTGCAGTTAAATGTTTCTGATGTGCTTAACCTGTTCTACAGATACATAAATTACTTGAGTGGGCATGGAGATCATAAACAGCAAGAAATATTCCAAATTGGGCCCGCAATGAGTGATATGGAAGAGAAATTGGGCTCTCAGTTGTTTATTGAAACACGCAAACTGCAATGTCTATTTGCTGTTTTACAATCAGAATTAAAAGCTAAATTACGACAATCTGGAAAAGCCAAATTCAGTAGCGATACACATAACTTACTCACGGTTTATGTTCAAATTATACTCGCACTCTCTTCAGGTTATCGGCCTGTGACTGGCTGGTTTGGGCGCCTTTCTCACATTAATTTAGATAATCATCAATATTGGATATCCGATAAAGAAACTCAGCAGGTAAATACATGCAGAACAATTATATTGCCTGATATATGTATACAGATAATCAATAAATATCTCCGCTATGTTGAACAAAGCATTGCTTATTATCAGCGTCAGAATATTGAGTTGTGTGAAAGATATCAGGCCGTTCTAACGAGTGCTGAGCATTTCACATTTTTTATCAATGGGAATCGAGTTGAAGAGATTAGACCCAAAACATATGAGGCTCAAATCAAAGATAAGTTGCCTTTGCAATTGAATTGGCAGCGTCATCACATTCGTTCTTATTTGGCTCATGAGGAAATTGACCATGAGTTAATCTCTGGCTGGATGGGGCACTCTGATATTGGTGGTGGATTATTCTCAAGCTGTAGTAGTTGCTCATTTAGAGAGATGCAGTTGATTGCTGATTCTATTAATACTCTTTTAACGGAAATATTAGGTGAGGGGATCTAATATGGCTACAAATATCGGTGTAGAAGGGCGAGAGTTATATAGAAAAAACAAACGTGCTAATGCGATATTAAAAAGTATTGAGCTATTTAATAAACATTTTAATGGCAATTCACCGCCTTTATCTAAAAGTGAGTTTGATGAAAAATGGAGTTTGGTGTTTGCTGATCTATCTACAATATGCGACTCAAATAGAATCTTCAGAGCTTGTTTTAACAATATTGTTAAACACGTTCGTAGTTTGAATTGGGAGTATGAAGTACCAACATGCTTAGTGACACACAAAGTCTCGCCGCCATTGAGAAACGAAGAGTGGACCCAGTATGCGTGGGCTATCGATACTTATCATTCCCAGTGGTTTAAGAGTCTTGGAAATGATAATAAATTACAGAGTGCTGAGCAGTTATATCAAGCGGTTTTACTTTCGTTTATTTGCCACTCTGGGCATTGTGCTTTAGAGGTAGTTAAAGCATTTAATTTGTTTATTAAAGCGGAAGAAAATATAACGAATATTGTAGCTGGACAGGTATTTATCACGTTAGATATCGACTCGAAAAAATACCACAGTAATATTTATATTGATGATGAACCGGTTACTCGACAGCATGTTTACTTGTCTGAGTTAACGTATGCGCTGCTGAACAAATGGATAAAAATAGATAAGAGTGGGTGGGCACACCCTAGTATTTCGGCTCAAGTATACAAAAAAATTTGTCCTGGTAACCTTAAGATAAAATACAACCTACCACAGAGCTTATCAGCGTTTTGCAAGTCAGCAATTTTTGTGACAGAACGAATAACTAAAACACCATTAAACCAAGCCTTGCTTGAGGTTTCATTAGGCAGAATAAAGTCATACTCTATCCCTAAAGAAAACTTAGCGCGATTAGATCATCCTCAAGTTAATAATCTTATTTGTACAAAGTTTTATTCTCAAAAACAAAGTGTTCAAACGGCAGGAACTGCTTCCACAAGGAGAAAAGTTGGTGCAACAAAACTATTTTGTCAAAAGTTAAAACAGATACTAAAAATCAGTAATAAAAGCTTAGCTAAAAACCAGCTGTTATCCTTGCTGGAGTTAGATCTTAATTTGGGTGAGTTTATTCTAATATCTTGGATGATATTTAAATTAAAGAAAGCGGATAAGGGGTGTTGTACAGGGTCGGTAAGTGACTATTCATCGAAAATATCCAGATCATGGTTAACACTAACTAGCATGGATAATTTTTTTGAAATGGATATTGCTGACATTGAGGATTTGTATCTTGAAGAGATAAACCTTAAGAAGACTCTGAAATCACAATCATCTTTCTGTGAGCGTTTAATGGATATTCACCTTTTTGCTGTCCGCAATCAATTTCTACCGCCTATCGAAGACGCTTCATTACTTGGTTTATCAGCACAACAGCATATAAGAGCTGGTTTTGTTGATGAGCCTCTATTTCATGCATTGTTAACTCATTGCCACCAGCTTACTGATTTGAGTGAGCAAGATAGAGTGGCACTTCAAGTCATATTCATAATCTCTTACAGATGTGGTTTACGTTTAACTGAATGCCGTAAACTTTTACAGAACAACATTGAACCTTCGTCTACAGGGTGGATCGATGTTAGATCAAATAGATTTAGCAAAAACAAAACCTCTAATAGCTTAAGAAAAGTGCCTTTATATAAACTACTACTGCCTGAAGAGCTTGAGTTAGTTAAATGCCATATTCAAAATAGTCGTATGATAAACAGCTCGGGTTCATGCTTGTTATTAACCTTTGATAGCAATACTAAGCAAATGATATCATCTTTCTGCATTTCAACTTTTGTGAGTAAAACACTACGTGAACTCTCTGGTTGTGATCACTTTGTGTTTCACCATTTAAGACATAGCTGTTTTAGTCGTTTGCAAATGATGCTTGAGCTACAAATGGTTACGCCTTGTTTAACAAATATTGTCCCTTATACGCAGGAACAAAGCCAAGAGATTATCGAGTTAATTTGCACAAAAAATATTAAGAATAAATATGAAGCAATAGCGACGTTCGCAGGTCATGCAACACCAGAGATAACCTTTAATAATTACTTTCACTTCTCTGATCTTATTATGGGGGTGAGATGCTCTCAGCTTATGATTCCGTTAACGTCACAACAAGCACAGATTATTGGCTTAGGGCCAAGAAGAAGTTGCCAGGCGCGACTGCAAGAAGACAAGCAGCTATTGGCTGAACACTTTAATCGCTACTTAATAAGTAAATATAAGCCAATAGAATTGAGCACAAACGTGGTCGCTCAGACGGGTAGTGTAACCAATACAAAGCCTGTATCTGAGGTATTAAGTATTGCACTTTGCTATTTAGTCCTTGATAAAATTCAGCAGGGATACGAGATAGACAGTACAGCATATGCGCATGGTGTTAAATTAAGTACAGTATATCAGTGGTGTACTAATGCAGAAAAAATAAGAAATGATTTTTTAACGTTGACGAAAAAAAGCTCACGGCTCCTGTCAACAGAACGCCATGGGCGTCTTCTTCCCGGCCCCTTAAAACGTATTGCTGAAAAAGCTGAATTTGCGATTGTCGCTAGAAAGTTAAGTGAGCATTTCAAGACAAATAAAGAGCTACTGTTTAGCCTTTTGGATTATGTGTTGCATCATCACTGTGTTAATCAATCGGGCATATCATTTTCTTCACCTAAAAAATTAATGTGGTTTATAGAATGCATAAGTGCGGTAATTCCCAAAACTCGTTGGCGCGCTATTACCTATCGAATTGAAGGTAGATCAGTTCATTCAGAATGGGAGAAAGCAATAAATGGGCTTAAAGTAAAAACATCAGTTATTTCTTCTGATAAAGGTCGTACGGGCAAAGGCACTGTAAGGCTTGAATATATATCCACGACTGAAGATGAGTTAATTGAAGGCAACGGGTTAAGTAAATATTCATCGCATTTGCTTGTTTACTGGGCGCATATGCTAAGCATTATGACGTATCATAAAAACCTTGAATGTTTGCATCAATAGTGAGTTTGCGACGCTCTATCAATGGAATAAGTGGATACAAATGCTGTACCCACTAAGATGTTGTTAGTGTTGTGTTTTTGCTGTTTGATGGTTTGCTGAAATAAGGCTCTCACTAGTTTCATAGCTTTTTTGAATTCTAGACTTAGCAAGCATGAATTCATTCAAGTCACCATAATGTTTGAGCATTAAATACATATTTTCTACCTCCTCTGAACAATGACTTTCTAAAGAAATAAAGTCTTTAGTGCAGAATGAACCCATTGCTCCATCATGGTCTTTTATGCCGACGACAACCTCCACATGTTGCTTGCCAGCAATAATAAGCAGTTCATTCAATTTGCGTTTGAAATTATCATCCATATTTGTATTACTCCTATCAGTGAAATGTTGCGGGATTTATAAATTAACTCTGTACAAAATTTATTCTACAGCATGAATTATATTTCCTAAATTTCACTGGTTTTCATATGCCTGGATGGTGTGAAAGGGAGTCGGATCAAGTTGTCTCGTGACTTATCAATAACATATTGGCTATCTAAGTACCCAACTACCCTAATTGCCAATTTGGGAAGCTAGATTAATATCACCAGGCACTCACTTCTATTTGATCAAATGCACCGTATTCCAGATAGCTTAAGAAATTATTCTCCCAGCTTTTATAAAAAATTTTAACCGTTGATCGCGTAATTGACGTTGGGGTGCAATTAGCTAGAAAGAAGGTGTTAGCGCTAAATGCGTATTCTCATGATGTCGATCACTCATTCTCACCGAAGCCGATCAGTCATTCTCATTCATGCCGATCACTTTTACTCGTCACTTTGCGGTGAGATTGAGTTGTAATGCTTTATTCAATATTCGTC
>NZ_JAHNZV010000093.1 GCF_022267535.1 Psychromonas antarctica | reverse complement strand
TTTAAAATACTGTATCAGAATCTGAAACACGAATGACATTGATCACTAAAAAATGGATCCATATCTCTTTTTTGCGCATTTCTGATGATTGACAGAATAGTTCTAAAACACCTATTGTTGACTTTATGGCTGATTTTATTTTTGCCTATAGAGCGTTGTTTAGAATTAACGACTAATGTGTATCAGGCATTAAATATGCCAACATCTAAACCCTTGTTCTACGGGGCTTACATCTATTTATAAAAATTATAGAGCACCAAAGAGAGGCGTTAAAAAGCTTTTTGCACCAATATAAAGCGTCAGTAACAGCGTAACTATTTTTTATTGCATCACTTTATTCTAAAAGAATCATGCTTTTGAGTGTCCAATTGCCATACTGGTCGATATTTTGAGGGGGATTTATTTGTGGGACCATGGACTGAACCGGCTGTAGCTTGTGCTGTGCGTTTTCACCCTAGCTCATGCCATCTCAAGCATTAAATTACAGCTTTCCAAGTTTATAAGTGAGGTGTTTATTGGCATCAGAAAAAAATGAAAAATCAACGTTATTCAAGTAAGCTAGATTCCGAGTGCCCTTTTGTTGCGATTTATGCTGTGCCACACTGTATATAGTCAACAGGAAGGTTCTTCTTTCTTTTATTAAATTCGAGAATATACTCAAATACAGAAGATATTTGTCAATTTAAAGATCGGCATTTAAAATATTTCATCAACAAGAAATAGATAAATTAAATCATTTTGAATAACAGCACTATCACCAAGGAGAGTTGAAATGCCAACAAATACAAGTAAAACGCGTAAAGATGAATTGGCTGCCAGTAAAGAGGCTGCATTGGAGGCTTATGATAAATTATTGGAGGCCAAAGATCATTTCAAATTGGCAGCTGAAGCTGCTGGAGTCGACTTAACGGCTGAAGCAACCGAACAATTACTTAAAGGTCGCGCCAAAACTGAAAAGCTCGGCGAGCAGGCGTCTACTTTTATGCGTGAAAAACCGTTGTCTACGTTAGGTATTGCCGTTATTACCGGCTTTGTTCTTTCGCAATTATTTTCCCGTAAATGATCGATACTTCGGATCCAGCAAGCCAAGCTGACAAGGCAGAAAAACCGAAGCAGCTTGATGAGGTGCAACTGTGGGTCGGCTGGCTTCAACAGGCAGCAGCGACTGGCTCTGATGTTTTTCAGTTATTGCGACTTGAATTACGCCTCGCTATTGCTGATAGCAAACGATTATTAGTGCTATCGCTGCTTATTATTCCAATGCTGATGCTAACATGGCTTAGTTTTAGTGCGCTGCTCGCATGGCTTATCTATCTGCTAAACACATCAATAACAGAGGGGTTAGTTGCTCTCTTTATTACCCAAGTATTAGGCTTAGTGAGTATCTTTCTGGCCTGCAAACATTATAACAAAAGCCTCAGTTTACCCTTAACTCGGCAGCATGTTCGCCGACTTGTTGGAGCACAGAACTGTGACTCGTAGATCCCTGCGTTGTGAAATTCAATCCGTAAACCAACGTTTGAATCAACGCCACAATCAATTTCAGTTGACTAGCCAACAATTAAAAATTGTCCTAAAAACGCAAATGCCTTATTTCATAATAGCAAGCGGCCTGTTAGTCGGAGTGGTAACAGGTGTTATGGGATGGCGAAAAACTTACAAAGCGGTTATCACTGGTTATCGTTTTTATCCTTTTCTTAAGAATTACAGTAGTCACCTGATGAGCAATAAACAATGAGCAATACTAACAGTGAACTGGTTAGCCTAAACAAACCATTAAACACCGCCCTTATGTCCAAGGGTTCTATTTTTACCGTTCCCATCTACGGGCTCTTAGCGCTGGGACTTCTTTATACGCTGTACTTCGCCAAATCATTGTTAATACCTATACTCGTGGCTCTCTTATTTGCGTTGTTACTCAGCCCGCTGGTCGCTCTCTTCAAGCGTTTTTATGTTCCCCGCGCGGTATCTGCAATTTTACTGCTCGCCATGATTGGCGGTCCGGTGACTATTTTGACCATTAAACTAGCCGAACCGGCTCAAAAATGGTTGGAACAACTTCCCCAGCTATCGGCTAAGCTTACGGGCGGGCTTGATAAACTAAGCCTCGCTATAAACCCGGAGTCGGCGGCGCAAATAAACACGCAATCATTGCCCGCTAAGGAAAAAGGCTTCAGTTTGTTTGGTTGGTTTAGCGATGATGAAGGTACAATCGTTGCCGAGGAAATAAACAGTAATGGTAATAGCGCACTTTCAGCTCGGGTTATGCAAGGTGGAATGGAAGTCATTATTTCTATATTGGGCGCAACACCCGTTGTCATTGCGCAGTTTGTGACATTCGTTATGCTGGTGCTGTTTCTACTGATCTTTGGACCGCGATTATATAATGGCTATCTACAAATTTTTCCCTTAGAACAAAACAATCACCGCTCAGTTGAACTGATAGAAAAACTTCAGAACGAGCTATCTCGCTACATTGTTACTGTAACTATTATCAATACAGGGCTGGGTATTGTCACAGCGAGCGTATTTTTGATGATGGGTGTGAACGATGCAATACTCTGGGGTGCGCTGGTTGGTTTGCTTAATTTTGCTCCCTATGTAGGTCCCATTATTGCTCTTATCATACTCTGTCTTGCGGGTGTTACGCAGTACGGTATAGGGCTCGTCGCACTACTACCGGCCGCTGTCTATTTTGGGATCAATCTGTTAGAAGCCCAATTTATAACCCCTACCGTGCTCGGCCGTCACATGCGCCTCAATCCATTAATATTAATTCTGTGGTTACTTATCTGGGGTTGGCTTTGGGGACCCGCCGGCGTATTGCTGGCTGTGCCTTTATTGGTTTGCCTCAAGCTCACCGCATGGCAGTTGAATATACTGACCGATTGGGTAAGGCTAATTGAGACGAGCGCCTAATCCTAAATGTAACGAAGCTAATCTCTCGAAAGGTCTTTTTATTACGCTTTTTCTTGGTGTCCGAGCTAACGACCGTGATTGGTAACGGGGATGATAAGCCTGTGTGTTTTTTCACTCACAGAGACTTATCAAATTCCCACTAACAAAGATCCTGAGGGAGCATTTTTCTATATATGAACCTTTGTAAAGCAGCTGCCTATAACTGATACCAATCACAATAATTAACTGGTCTATTTTACTTGTTAAAATAACTTATTTCTTCGTTATAAGTTTCGTAAAGGGAACAACCATTTACCTCAACTTATGCCTTAAACTAAGCTATTTTTCCTACGCAAAATTCAGAACACTTATTTAATGTAATTGGTATGATATCTGCCGTGGTGATTAGGAAACTGTATTCGCTTTCGATATCACCACACAAGCGGTTTGTTTTTGTTTACCAAATCCAATTATCTGTGACAATGCAGCCTTACCGACAGGCACAAAGGCTGAAGCCATTGCATCTGCTTGGGTTTCGGCGTCTGGATCATGAATAAAGAAAAATTTATCGCTCACCCCACTGAGCACAATCCAATGCGGCTCTTTACTGCCATTAAAACGGTAAGTACTGATCAGCAATAATACACAGGCACCTTGATTAACCCAAGCTTCTAGCTGCGCTTGACTAGGTGGCGTTGCTATCATTGTGACCCCTTGCTCTGTTAATTGCGCACAAAAGTCTTGATGAACTAGCTCAATGACCTGCTTTTTATTAAGATCTCGTACACTGTCAATAAATGGCGTACTTTGTGATTGGCTCCACAGCTCTAAATGAAAGCCTCGCTTAACTGCTGCCAGAGCTAATCCTTGCCCACTACAACCGCCATGCCCTGCCGCCATATAAATGGTGGTAGCTTCACGCCACAATTGCAGTTCAATCGTTCGACTTGGTTTAAACTCTTTAGTAAGACATGCAAAGCTCATCAGTAAACAAGCAGCCCCACAACTAAACGGCGTTGTTTGTACATACAGTGGCATAGGTAATAATATTTTTTTCTCTTGTGGGAGCAGACGTTTTTGCATCTTTCTACCGTCGCAAAGGTCATCGTAATAATGAATCAATAATTTAAGTGTTTTATAGCCCATTTTTTCATATAAATTTATTGCTGGACTATTGTCATTTCTCACTTCTAGACGTAATGTTGTTGCACCTTGTTCAAGAGCTGTGCGCTCGCATTTTGCAATCAAATGCTGTGCAATTTTTTGCCCTCTGAACTCAGGCTTTACAGCAAGTGAATACAACCTTGATAGCTGTGTACCTTGATGAAATAGTAGCAATGCATATCCTGCGAGTTGCGTACCATTATCCGCAACAAATATTATCGCTTGCTGGGAATGTATAAAACGCTTCATTTGGCGTGGAGAAATTTTATCCCCATCAAAGAGTTGTAGCTCTAGCGCATTAAGGGCAGAGAGATCTGCACTGCTTGCAAGACGAAAATTCACGGGTCACCCTTAAATGGTTGGCAAGATAACATTCAATCATATCCCTAATATTTCAGGATAAATATAGCTATGGCAAACTTTTTAATCGTGACTGATCAGTCTAGTGATTGGCAAGAATACTTTCCATCAGATCAAGTTGTCAGTGTTGATCACTACCTTAATATGGACTGCAAACAAAACCAAACTAGTGTACAAGTTGTTAATTTATGTCGCGATTATAACTATATGAGTAGCGGTTATTACTGCTCCTTAATGGCGGAAGCACGAGGTCATCGGGTGATCCCTCGCGTGATGGCAATCAACGATATTAATCAGCCATTTTTACTCTCCTCTGAATTATTGAAATTCAACAAATTCAGCACGCAAAGTGACCAGATAAACTTTAAGATTTATTTTGGTCGTACGCCAGAAAAAGGACTAGAGAAATTAGCTCGTCATCTTTTTGAACAATTTATGGTACCGGTGATCAATTTATCCATGAGCCAGCATCAAGGGCAATGGCAAATCAATGAAATAACCCCTTATCCTTTCCAAGATTTAGCCGATCAAGAGCAGGATTTTTTTATAGAGTCATTTGATCATTTCTCTAGCAAAATTTGGCGTAAGCCTAAACAAGATAAAAAATACCGTTATGATATAGCAATGCTTGTGGATCCTGAGGAAAAGATGCCTCCTTCTGATGCCCCTGCATTAAAACGATTTCTCCGCGCAGCGAATCGTTTAGGGATGAACTTGGAAACCATCTCACCCGATAATATTTCTCGATTAGGGGAATTTGACGGCTTATTTATCCGTGCCACCACCAATATCAGCAATTTCACCTATCGCTTTGCAAAAACCGCTGAAAAAATGGGACTGGTAGTGATGGATGATTCAGAATCGATCATGAAATGTACCAACAAAGTCTTTCTCACTGAACTTTTACAACGCAACAATGTACCCGCCCCGCAGAGTGTGATATTACAACGCTTCGATCCTCAATGGAAAAGCAAAGTAATCGCCGAGTTAAGCTTCCCTATGGTGTTGAAAATTCCAGATGGTGCTTTCTCGCGTGGGGTGGTTAAAGTCCGAGATGAACAAGAACTCATACGCGAAGCCGGGACACTCTTTGCAAAAAGCGCCTTAATTTTAGCGCAAGCATTTATGCCTACCGATTATGATTGGCGTATTGGTGTTATGAACCGTCAGCCTATTTACGCTTGTAAATACATGATGAGTCGAGGCCATTGGCAGATTTACCAACACCATAACAGTGGCCGTGTTTCTTCGGGAGGTTATGAAACTTTCGATCTTAAACAGGCGCCTAAAAATGTAGTTGATATAGCAGTCAAAGCGGCTAATTTAATCGGTGCTGGTTTATATGGTGTCGATTTAAAAGAAATCGATGGCAAGGTCTATGTCATCGAAGTAAATGATAATCCGAGTATTGACCATCATGTTGAAGATGCTTTTTTAGGCGATCTACTCTACGATCGTGTGATGACGGAATTTTTACGCCGTATACAAATGCGCGGATTTTAGTCCAGGTATAAAAAGTTCCCCAATCGAATATTTTTATTTTAAGACTCGATGAATATTGGTTATAACACCGTAGTTGCTTGCCGTTTGTCTTGCGCTGCGGATGTTATAATCTAACAACTTGATTTTCTGGAATTTACTCCGAGCAACAAAAGATTTGCAAATAAATCCATCCCAAGATCACCTACTCTGCCATCTTCTTTTTAACATATCGCTTACCTAGGGTAACGACCAAAACCCCTCCGAGTACAAGTATCGAGGAGATGATTAATTTAATAGTAATCATTTCATTAGAAAATAAAACACCCCCGAACGTTGCAATTATTGGCACTGTCAATTGAATGGTTGCAGCCTGTGTTACCGTCAATCGCGCCAGCGCAGAATACCAAATGGCATACCCTAGTCCAGACGTCACTGCGCCAGAGACGATAGCTAGCATCAGACCTTGGTTGGATATCTGAACTTGTTGCAAAGTTAAAATTGTAAGCAATACAATAAAAGGTAGTGTTCTTAAAAAATTGTTAGTTGTATCCAGCAGTGGCGTTTTTGATCCCTTACCCGCTAGCGTATACCCTCCCCATGCAATGCCTGAAATAGACATCAATGCGAAGCCCATTAGTGAAGGAGCAGAAGCACCTGGCATCAATAAAACAAACAATCCTAATAACGCGGCAAATAGTCCCACCCACTCCAGACAAAGAAGTCTCTGCCCTTTTAGCAGGCCATATACAATCATTGTGCCTTGAACTGAGGCAAACAATATCAATGCACCGGTCCCCGTATCCACGGAGATATATGAATATGAAAAAGCGATTGCATATAAAAATAAAAAAAACGCAGATAACCAACTGCCGCTTCTTAGATTTATTTTACCCTTGGTTCTCATTGCGACCAAAAATAGCAGGAACACAATGCCAGAAAGCAACCTAATCGATGTAAAACTGGCGGCATCTATCACCCCATCATATAGGGCTAAACGACACAGCACCGAATTTCCAGCAAAAGCTAAAAGTGCTAAGGCGGTTAATAATATTGTTTTAAGCATTGCACCTCGCAGATAATGCCTTATAACGATGCGAGGCATTATTTATTAATATTTTATTACACGCAGTAAAGATAATTATGACGTCATTCCCGCAAAGTCGATTTACTTGGATATAGAGATGAAGCGTTCATTATCGATGATTCGCAGTGGAAAACAGTCACTGTCTTTATTGATCACCATACTGCTATCCGCACGAACACCCGTGCCAGCATATAAACCAGCAGCGGTAAATGTGGATATTTGTGTGTAGTAACTATCTATCTTTGGTAGCGCGTAAAGTTGTTGATAAATGCACTGTTGCGTATCGAAATCCCCGGCGGTCTGTTCAATGACACGATCTTGCTTATCGATCAAGGAGATATTGGCTCCACAGCGGCCCACTATCGGTTTAATAACATAACCGCTGCGTCGTAAATCTGAATTAATTTCAAAGGCGCTGTTAAGAAGCAAAGGGTGATTAGGGAAAAGTTGCCATAAAACCGGCAAAATCGCTTTATTACTGGGTATAAGAGACCACAGCGGCTCATAAACCATAATATTTTCACGCAGCAATACATCTGCTAATCTAATCGCCCTTCCCGATTGCCAGTCCGGCTCATAGGCATTATTTGAATTTATATCGTAATTTTCTTCACTACGAAGTTGATCAAGCGCTGTTTCCCACGCCCATGTCTTCCATACCCATTTAAGCGGTTCATTGTCTTTATCTATGATGTCGCCTTGTTCGTTCCATGACAACCCATCAAGACGGACGATAAGTTTGCTTCTGATCCCTGCTGACTCTAGAACGGACTGCATAAAAAGTGCGTGGTACTTTTCTTCTGGATCATCATCTCGCAGTATGTGAATAAGATCGTTTGTATGGTTTTTCGCCCATGTTTTAACAAGACGAGTAAAAAGTTCTTTTCCAGCATTCGTTGCTGGATCTATATTTTGATGGTCAAACCACTTCCCTTGTATTTTTCCCGCTTCCAGATAACAAGACGCTGAGTCACAGTTATATTCATAAACCTTTATTCCCTGTTCTGTCATGGCAAAGTCAAAACGACTGGTGATAAGTTCGTTCAAACGGTTGTCCCACGAAGTACGTATTTTAGGCAGAATAGACGCCGGTAAGTTGAATTTTTTCAGTAAATCATCGTTTGCTAATACATAGTCAGTTGCATGCATAAATAAATTATGTAGCTCATTAGTCGCATGTTCAAGTTGTTGTTCAGCTTCTTCTGAGATAGTAAAATAGCGGCCTTGTTCCTGCTTATTGTGAGTCAGGCTATGGCCCCCCATTGCGTCTACAAAGGCCGACTCATCGGCATTAGCAATATTTAGCCATGATTTGTGTACAGATGACTGCTCTGGCAAGTTGAATGTTTTTATGGAAAAAAGGTGCGGATCGATGGAATGAGTCGGCTCGGCATAAGTATCGTCACCAGTCTGGATCATCCAGCCAAGAATTTCAGCATCACCATAAGAGCAGGATATCCAGTATTCGTTATCATCATCAATTCGAGCGTGCAGTTGCCGAGAGTAACCACTACCTTCCTGCCATAAATAATGGGTAGTATTTTGTTCGCCAATACGTATATGGTTGGAGGAAACCTCCGTAATGACAGCTACATGCCCAGTAACTTCAAACTCACCACCCTCATTCCAGATAAGCAAGCTGCCAACTTCTGGATGACGCCGGTTACCATTGCGAAAAGCATGTAACGGCAAGCGTGTATTGGTTTTAATATCACGCACACTACGTAGGTTGAAAATGTCAAAGGCCATGGCAACATCGTCGAATATGTATCCTTTGTTCAGGTACATCCAACGACGGGCGAATTCAACGCATTGCCACTTGTACCCCATATATATGCCATCAACATAATTACGAAAATCACTTCGTTTGGGATAATCTTCTTTTGAGGCTGATGGATAATCAGATGAATATGCAGCAACTGATCCCGGAGCGAACCCAAGGAGGTGGCCAAATGATTGTTGTTCAGGTTTTTTCATGGATGCGCTCCGAGTGTTCATGGGCTATAAGCTAAGGTGCTTTATAATATCATTGTGTTTAATAAAATGATCAAATATTGTATACGCTAAACGAATGAAAAAGTGTCATTTTTAAGCCATAAAAGGCAATTGGCGGGATTGAAAACAACTCCGTTTTCATTAATTTTAAACCGTAAGACTCTTCCAATATTGATGCAAATTGGGGTATACAAAATTACAGTAGTGATAAATAGACTTGAGGTATGAGCGGGACATAGGCCTTAATAATTTGCGATAATATTCCACAGTTTTTGTCGCGTAGATTAGACCGTTAGAAATTACAAATACGGAGAGGTAGAAAAAATATGATCTAAATAATGATTACTTCGGCATTTTTAAATGGATTTTAATGCGCTTCTCATAGTTAAGAGTTGTTAAAGTGTTAGACCAGTATTTATTGACTAATCTGTGAATTAATCCACTTTTTTGAGCATGTTTGATTGCTCTGTCAATGATTTTTTGATATTTGGCACCTGCGTTTATACCTTTTTTACTTAGATAAAAACAAAAGTCACGGTCATAAATAAAAATTAATTTATTTTCAATTTGCAACTCTGGATATTTTTTTGCATCGTTTGTAACTTCGTTAAGGCCCCTTGAAATATAATTATAATCTCTACCATAAGGTATCATTTTAAAAATCGACTTCCAATTCCCTGAGCTTTCTTTATATTTTAGGTTGTTTTTTTCCCATATATTTACGTCAAACCACGCTTTTCCCATACCTGCAACTAAGTTCAATTTTTTAAAATCCTGCAAGTTTTTTACACCATTGTAAAGAGGCTGTTCCCCTTTTTTGATAAGTAATACTCTCTTACCAATTAGACCTTCTGTAAGACCGACTTCAATCGGGATATACTTTTTGTTTGATTGCTTAGTTTCTAGCGACCAGTATATTGAAATTATGCCGTTATCCATGTAGTTTTTTATTCTTCGTTGAGGCAATTGTCTGGATATAAGGACGGGGGTCTGCCCTGAATGGCACTGCATTAAGCCTTCCCACCCTTGGCTCCTGTGTTTTTCCTCTGTTTTGGCGGGTGCCCATTTTTTAGAACATTAGCCCTAGCTTCATGCCTTGGTACCATTAATAAACTATAAGCTGAAGCTCTCCTTTTTCTTGCCCTAGGCTCTACTCGTCCAGCCCTTTTCCCTACTTGATGACCTGCAATTATAAATAGAAATCTTTGGATATTCATTGCAAAATTTATGAATTTAGCTGAAACGGAATTCCATATTTGTAGCGTATTTTTGAAGCTAATTGATCTTATACTAAGGCTAAATTTCTTCGCCGTTTGCGCCATCAAAATTCGAATAAGATTGTTTGCCAACAAATAAATCCATATCTCTTTTTGACACATAGCAGGGGATTTGCAACTTAGCTCTGACATACCCATTGTCACTTTTAAATTTCTAAAATCAACCTCAATATTCGTGAGCTTACGGCTGCATAGTTTGACTTGGGCGGTTAGCCCAATTCAGTCTTTTTTGGAAAGCAAGTCAGCCGTTACTCACTATTTTCTAGATAATTCCATGGCAGGTAATTTTCTGGGTTGGCT
>NZ_JAHNZV010000092.1 GCF_022267535.1 Psychromonas antarctica | reverse complement strand
ATGTCTCTTGTTGTATTATCCTTTGTCTAGTTAACAAGTATTTTACCACAATGAGACATCAACCTCTTTAAAATCATCGAGTTATTTGGGTTTTATTGTTTGTTTTGAATCCCGAAACTTGAGTTATTATTAAAGGGGTGACCTTTTGAAGTGTTCTTTATAAAATAAAAAATCGTAACCAATGAACCTCCCAAACTGATAGATTGGGAAGTTGGATTAGCAGGTTAGTTAGAATGATAGAAAGTGTCTGCTTTATTTTGAAATAGTAATCTTCGTTTATGGCTCATTTCCGTTAAAACTAATTACATTCTCAATGTGCGGTTTCTTTCCATTTTCCCGCTAATTTTTCATTCGTGCGGAAATCGACAACATTTGGAGAGATATCTATTTGCTCTTTCTCGGCATTTTTTACATTGGCTTCTTTTAATTTCTCTTTGCGCTTCTCTGCTCGCTTGGTCATTAAAAGGGAGGGAATAGTAATAAATGCTAAGCTTAAAGATCTTTTCGCTAAATCATAACCGCCAGTTATAACAACTGTTTCAATAAGTGTTTTATAGCTTTCATCTCCAACAACTTGAACTAAATAAGCAATAAATTCAGTATATGTGCAACCTGCTCTAGCTTCTTTAAACGCCCAAACTATTCCACTTTTACCCTCTTGATATAAAGGAAGCTCTAGCTCTTTGGTAACTAACTCAAGCTCAATTAAAGCGGTTATAGTGGTATCCAAAACACCGGAAGAAACTACCCCAAGCCCTTTTAATTCAGAGTAATAGCCCGTAGTAAGTAATGACACAGGATCACTCTCATAAGGTAAATCAGTTTTAAAGGTGATAGTTCCTAACTCCTGAGCATTATTCAGCTTAGAAACTTGAGATGCTCGATATAGTTTTTTGTCACCAAAACCCAGTGGTATAGGGAGAGAACCATGAGCCCCTGTAAATAAATAAGTTGAGTCATCATCTAAAAAGTCTTCATTTTGTGCAAAAATAAACTCTTGAAGAAACTTGTCAATGCGCATATTCAGCTTAAAAAGCGGTATAGTCACGCCGTCTGATTTCTCGAAATAAGCTTTGGCCTTTACCTTATCTACAGTTTCTTTTAGCGCATCAAAACGACCGAAGTTGTTGAGGTTTGTCTCGTCAACCTTGTCAGCCAATAACGCCATCAGCTTACTTTTGTCTAACCCTAAGGCGTTTACCACAGCGTTAATTTGCGCGTTTTCGGCGTTGCCTTTGTAGTCGTTGATGTAATCTCTAAAACGATGGCCTTCAATTAACTGTGCATCGCCACGCTGTAGGTCGTGCAAAAAAAGCTTGGCAAATTTTTGCTCGCCTTGAGTCAGTGAGGAAAATGATTTGTGCAACTCGTTCAGGGTCAACTCTATACTTACCTGATCTTGATGTTGGTTCAGTTCTTTTAAAAACTTATCAAAACGACTGTTCATGTAGTCGGCGTCGATTTTGCCGGTATCAATTTCGGTGAGGTAGCCGCTAATATCAAAGGGTACATCGCCAGCAGATCCAGCGCCGCTACCTTTGCCTACCAGTTCTTTATAGCGCAGCGCTAGGCCTAAAAAAGCTTGCTCATCAATGGCAAGTGTCACGTCATGTGCGTCATCACCTTCACCACAACTATGAGTAAGGTTATTCCAATGCAAGCCTTGTACTTTGGCGGCTGCTAAATGTTGGTTAAAGGTTTTAAATAAATCGGCAAATTTTGCGCAGGCGGCCTCGTCTTCTGGCAGTTTTTCAAAGTTTTCAACGCCAGCGCTAACAAACAATTCGGTAATGTCTGCCACCAATTCATTCATGGCTTCTAGGTTGCTTTCGAGCTTATCTACAAATAAGCCAATGGGTCTATCGCCAGAATATAGTTTTACCGCATCTTCAATATGTTGTTCCATGGTGTGCGGATAGCGGTAATAGCGAATAATGCCGTGGGGTTTGTCGGGGCCAAACAAACGGTTAGTGCGCGAGAAGGCTTGAATAATATTTTGGTATTTAATCACCTTATCTAAATACAAGGTATTAAGCCATTTAGCGTCAAAACCGGTGAGCATTTGATCAACGACTATCAGTAAATCAAGCTGCTTGGCTGGATCTTTATCAATACGCTCATAGGGCTTTTTATGGGCAAGGCGCGCGGCTAAATCCTTTTTGAATTTCGTGTGTTTGGCAAAATCAAAGTCTTGACTATAGCGGGCGTTGTAATCGGCCATTATTTCTTCTAGGCCGTCGCCTTTAAATGTGGGGCCTCGGGCGCCACTGCCGCCATCGTTATCAATGTTTGGATCAAACAATGCCGATATTTTAAGCTCTGGCTTAGCGGCTTTTAAACGGCGGTAATAATCTATGGCCTCGGCGATGCTGTTAGTGGCTAATATAGCGTGAAATTTACTACCTTGGCTGAGCACATCCCATTTATCAATAATATCAGCCACCACTTTTTCTTGGTGGGTATCGGTTAAGTATTGGCTTTTGGGAACATAGTCTTCAATGCCTTTGTTGTATTTACCCGTTGCGTCCTTTTTGCCAGCCATGGGTATATCGTTCATAAAGTGGTTAAACTTTTTCTTTTTGGCAGGGTCGGCCATGGCATCGGCAACGCTATCGGCTTTGGCCTGAGCCAAGGCCACTGCTTGTTTTATGTCGCTGTCTCTAAAGGTGGGCACTTTGTACGGATCAAACCCCAGTACGTTGCCATCACGAATACCATCGGCAATGCTGTAGCGGTGCAGTTCGTTACCAAATACCGTGCTGGTGGTGTTGCCGCTTTTTTCGTTTTCTTCTTGAATCGGCGTGCCGGTAAAACCAAAAAACAGGGCGCGGGGAAAGGTGCGTTTAATGATGCTCAGCATATCGCCAAAGGTTGAGCGATGGGCTTCATCAATAATAAACACTAAACGCTTGGCGCGTATTTTGTCGATGTCGGCCGAGTTAATCGCGGTGCCTTCATCATCAACGGCCTCAAAGATGTTACTCATTTTTTGAATGGAGCTAACAATTAAGGTTTGCGCTGGGTCGGTGCTTTTTAATTTGGTGATTAATACGCTGGTATTTTCGGTGGCTTGTACCTCTTCGCCATCGCTGGCAAAGTTGTTGTATTCAGCCAGTGATTGCGTGCCTAATTCAATTCTGTCCATTAAAAAAATGACTTTATCGGCGTCTTTCGATTGCGCTATAAGTTGCGCCGATTTAAAGCTGGTCATGGTTTTGCCCGAGCCCGTGGTATGCCAAATATAACCACCCAATCTATCGACATTGTTTGCGCTATTACCCATTTGTTGCCAGTTGGTTTTAGCTACCTTGTCGGATATTGCATTGGCGGCGTAATATTGGTAACTACGCATCACTTTAAGTACGCCATCGGACTCATCCGCCACGGTATAAAAGCCAATCAACTGATGCGCCATAGGAATCGACAATAACGTGGAAGCAATGTCTTTCCAGCCGTTTACAGGCTCGTTATTAAAATCCGCCCAGTGGAATTGATAGTCGGGGTTAAACTTACCGTCCATACCAGGGTTGGCAAAGTATTTTGCCTCGTTGGGCTCCATCGCCACAAACACTTGGATCAGTGAAAACAGCCCGCTAAAAATTCCCTCGGCGCTGTATTTTTGTATTTGGTTGACCGCTTGGCTCACAGGTACGCCACTGCGTTTAAGCTCGACATGAATGACGGGCATACCGTTAATGAGTAACAGCACATCGCCACGCCTGTCGTTACGCAGTGGGCTACCGCGTTCAAACTGAGGTTGTTGCACAATTTGATAACGGCTTTGGCCAGCGGCTATTTCTTGGCGGTCGTATATTTTCAGGCTAACTTCTTTGCCTAAATGCAAGGTGTCGGCTGGGTTGTCGCGCTTAATGGCCACGGTTTTACCGTTAATTAAGCCATTGAGTTTTAGCGGGGTTTTTAGCTCTTTTATTTGCTCAATAATTTGCTGCATTTCGCCGCTGGTAAGCGGCACATCATTTAAGCGATCACGTTGTTTATTATTTTCAAATAAAATATCCGCCCAGTTTTGCAGTAAATCGGCCTCGGTTTTATTTTTTAATACCTTAGCCTCCCAACCTTTGTTGGTGAGTACCTCAATAAAGGCCTGTTCAAATTGTGCTTCTGTTTTAAACGTGATCATGGTCGCGGCTCCCTGCTAGACAAACATTTTGCTCAAGCAGGCTTGCTTGATGTTATTGAGTTTGGTGATTTGTTGTTGGTGTTGGTTGATCAAAGCATCGAGTTTTTGGAAGTAGTTGCCGACTTTGGTTTGTTCTTCTTTTGATTCTGGGTAGCTTATAAACTTACCTAACAACTCATCTTTTGTTATTCCTTTTATCGAAGTTCCTTGAACTTGTTCCTTTTCAATTTGCAATTGCTTCCAAATAACGTAAACAGCATATTGTGAATTAATGTTCAAATCGCTCAGTGATAAAAAGTCTTGGCTAGTTGCGTACTCGCTTTGCATTAAAGAAAGCTTTCCTACTCCAACCCGCGTAACGATCGCGATGGTGTTGCCAGAGATCAACTTAGTCGCAGACTTGCTTACTGCTGCTTTAGTAATGTATTTTTTTGCAGTAACAGAACTAACACTTCCGTCTTTGATGTCAGAGGATTGAATCCAAGGGATTTCACCTTGCCAGAAATTTTTCTCGTTAGTCGATGGAGTACCTCCACCAAAAGTTACGCCACAAATTTCGCCAATTGGGTTGCTTAGCCACTCCCCACTAAACCCTTTAAAGCGGATTTCTGGGGTGGTTTCGCCTTGTTTGGGGAACATTTTTTCCAGCATGGCTTTTTTAATGCTACTGAGCTTGTCATGCTTTTGTTGGTGTTGGTTGATTAGGCTGTCGAGTTTTTGGAAAGTGTTGCCGATTTTGGTTTGTTCTGATTCTATAGGCGCATGAAACTTTAATCGTAAAACTGATGGTTTTGAAATATTTTTCATTGAGCCAGATGTACCTGTAGCCAAACCAGATAGAGCTTCTCGCCCTCTATCTGAACCTAAAATATTCGCTATAAACCTTAAATCTCCAAAAGTTGTAGGCTTTGCAGCCCAAAGCCTATCGGGCAGGAAATAATTCAAGAAATTTCGATCTATATATGCATTAGCACCTACTAAATCAGGTGTGTTCATCCTACTAATGATGATCGTATTCTTTAATACTGACTCTTTTAATCTATTTATTTCTCTGGTGTCAGATACAACTTTATTTTCATTCGGGTCAAAAATACCATTTGTCACACAGCTTGTTTTAAGTATTCCAAATTCACCATCATCAGCAGGCTTATCTCCTGAATTTACGCTTACACCTGCATCCAGCGAGCTAATAAATTTAGATAGATGATTCTCTTCCCAATCCCCGCTAAACCCCTTAAACCGAACCTCTGGTACCGTCATATCAACACTCATCTTATGCACCCTTCAACAAGCTAGTGAGTTCATTCAAACCCTGCAGATCAAACTCATTACCTGTCAGTTCGTCCATCAGAGCGGCCAATTCTTGCTCGGTGGTTTTTATCTCGCTGGCGACTTGTGAATAGGTAACCGCGTATTTATCAGCAAGGGCTTGTACTTGGCTAGTGAGCTGGGTAATAACGGCGCTTGGCATGGCGGCAAGCTCAGTGCTTAATGGCGAAATCCATTTAAGGTTAAGCAAGGTATTCACTTGCGCGTCGGTTAAGGCTTCGATGGTGGTTTTGGTTTTTAAGTGCAGTGCGGTGCTTGCTTCTTTTACTGCTTTTTTAAGGGCTCTGTCTTCTTCTATTAATTCGCTTGCTTGAATAATATTGGCCTCAAAACTGTCTTGAGTAAATTTGGTTTTGCTGTCTTTTTGCTCTTTCAAAAAGGTTTTGGCGGCTTTTGCAACTTCGGCGTTTACAAAACCGTCTTTGCTTTCTTTGACGGTATCGGCTTCTTTTTCTTCTTCGCTGAGTGATTCTAAAATTTCTTCCAGCGTGCTGGCGATTTCTGCTAAGCGGTTTTCTTGGCTCGCTAAGGCTTGTAGCTCGCTCTTTAAATGCGTTTGTTGTACTAAATCAAACGGCAGTATGTGGCCTTTCCAGCCCTCTTGCACTTCGGTGTCTTTGCCGTTTTTCTTCTTTATCACCATATTGGGATCAACCAATTTAGTGGCAGTAAAGCCTTCGGTTTGCATCATTTCTAAATCGGCGTTGATGGTTTGCCATTGGTTGTTAAGGTGTTGGTAGGCTTGGTATTTATCTATTAGGGCAATTGGCGCTAGGCGATTAAACAGCTCAACAGTTAACTCGGCCTCTATTTGGTTTCTATTTAACGCTTCCCAGCCTTGTATTAGGGTGGTGTTTAAATAAGGTTCAAAACCTTCAAATGCTCGGTTGTAGGTATTGATAAACTCGACTACTTGCGGATGCTGAGTAATGGTGGTGTTTACGTTTTCTTTGGCAATGGTAAGTTCGCTGTATGCGGCCGATTTTGCGGTAAACAGTGCTTTGTGTAAATCAGGTAAGGCTTGCCAGTAAGTGTGTAGTTCGGCAATTTCGCTGTTAGGAATACCGCCTAACATGGTGGCGTGTAAATCCCAGCTTTGCGCGGCGGCTGATGAGTCAACATAACGCGGAATATTGAGGTTGTAGCCGTTGTCGCGCAGGGTTTGCTTGCTGACTAGTTGCGCGAATTTGTCGATGCTTTCGCGGTTAATGACCGCATCGGTAATACGTTTAATATCAGAAGCTTGCAGCTTGTTGTTTTTGCCTTCTTTTAAAAAGTGTTTTGAGGCATCCACGACCAATAGATCATTGTTTTGGCGTTTTTGCTTAAGTACTAAAATAACGGTCGGGATACCCGTGCCAAAAAAGATATTGGCGGGTAAGCCGATAATGGCATCAATATGGTCATTTTCAATTAACTGGGTACGAATTTTCCCTTCTTCACCACCACGGAACAATACACCGTGGGGCAATACAATGGTCATAATGCCATCGGGTTTCAGGTGGTATAAGTCGTGTAATAAAAAGGCAAAGTCGGCTTTGGTTTTCGGGGCTAGGCCAAAACGCGAATAGCGTGGGTCGCTTTCTTTATGGGTTGAGTCCCAGCTTTGTGAGTATGGCGGGTTAGATACCACGGCATCGACATATAAGGCTTCGTATGAACTTTGCGGATCGCTTTCATCAAAATACGGCCAATCGTCTTCTAGGGTGTCGGCATTACGAGTTTTAATATTACTGGCTTTAATGCCGCGCATAATTAGGTTCATACGCGTTAAGTTGTAGGTGTTGGCTTTGAGCTCTTGGGCGTAATAGGTGATGTTGTCTTTGCTTTTGGCATATTGTGCTACGGCATTACCAATGTTGATCAGCAACGAGCCTGAGCCACTCGTCGGATCGTAAATTTCTATGGTGTCTTTGTGTTTTAATTCATGGGCAACGATATGCGACATCAGCAGCGACACTTCGTGCGGGGTATAAAACTCGCCCGCTTTTTTACCGGCATTGGCGGCGAACTTTTCAATGAGATATTCGTAAATGTAACCCAGTACGTCGTAGCCTTGGTTGCCATTCATGGGAATGCTTTTAATCAGGTGCAGTAAGTCACTGATGGCTTTGGTGCGTTTACCTGCACTTTCACCCAGCTTACTTAAGCCGGTTTCGAGCGTGGTAAAAATACCATCAAACAATTTTTTGTGGTTAATGTGGATGAGTCGGCTAAAGGCCGAAAGTGCATCGCGCACGTTAGACTCGTCAAAGTCAGATTTAGGATCTACCCAAGTAGAAAATAGATTGTCGTAGGCAATAAAATAACCGAGGTTACCTTGCACGTATTTAACGGTTTCTGGGTCGGCTTCACTAAGAGCTTTAATGTCTGCTTCGGTCATGCCTTCTTTGGTAACAAACTGCACTAATTGATCGCTTAGGTATTTGTAGAAGATAAAACCTAAAATGTAGTCTTTGTATTCGTTTGCTTCGATTTTTGAACGCATCTGGTTGGCGGATTCCCAGATTTTGGCGGCAAGTTGTTGTTTGTTCATGTGTAATACTATTCCTAATGCTTAAGTAGCGCGTAAACACTCAAGTTGATTTGTTTACGCTTCAAAAAATTCTTCGTCTATTTTCTTCAGGTGCAATACCTGTTCGTCTCTGCTGCCGATGTTATAGCGCAGCATTAACTTGGCTAATTCTGTTCCGTTTATTAGAACAATACGCATACCTAAATCTTTGGCGGTTTGCACTGCTGATGGCGTGAAATCTGATGTTGTGATAAAAATGCCTTTGTGTGCTTTCTTCAAATTCAAGGCTCCGAAGAAATCACGAATATCACCCGCACCAATATTATTGCCTTCGCCGTAGCGTTTGGCTTGTATATATATCTGATCGACACCAAGAGGGTCTTGATCTATTACGCCATCAATACCGTTATCACCGCTTTTCCCTAGTGCATGAGCGGCACCTTCTCCCGTTCCTCCATAACCCATTGCCAATAGCAATTGGATAAGTAAGTCTTCAAAAAAGGCGGGGGTAATATTGCGAGTACGAGATAGAAGTTCTGACGTGAGTGCATCATTGATAATTTTATAAGCCGCTCGCAGCGCTTCATCTGGAGTAATATCATCCGAATCAACCCCAACAGTAACAGCCATATCAGTGCTAGCATTTTTCTGCTCTTTAAAGGCGATAAATTCATCAAACTGCTTTAAATATTTGTTATCAATAACAACGTTGCTGTCTTGAAGTGCTTTTAATCCGCGCTCTGTAATAACGAAGTGAGCTCGTCTAGTCACTTCCAACATACCCGCTTTTGTCAGATAAGTGCGCGCCCAACCGACACGGTTATCAAGGATGCTTTGCTTGCCACTCGGTAAAGTTTCAGCCTTTTCTTCATCGGTAAGGTTAAACTTTACAGCGAGTTGGTTAATCACATCACGAAGTTTGACTTCGTTGCCGTTAGCTGATTGTGCTATTTCCAGAAATGGGCGCATGAACTGCTGGTAATTTGGAATCATTAACTAGCCTTATTATTTAAACTTCAAGGCACTTAAGGGGTTACCTTATTGCAATTAGAATGTTCGTTATTCAACTTTAAAATAAGTATTGCTAAACTTAGCACATCACATTGATATCAAAAAGAGAATTGCCCGCCTGCAATGGATAAACTTGAGCTAGTAACTAAAATTGCTTAAGAAAGAAACGGCTAATTAAACGGGCTGTATTTGTATCTAGTATTTTTCTAATAAATTCACTGTAACATATTGCCCTTGTTGACAGTTTTCTTGTATCAGTTTTCGTGTTTATCATTTTCATGATGCTTAAGGGTGTAACTAATACAATCATCAATCAATGACCAGTTGCCTGCATACTGAAAACCGATTTCTAATAATCTGTTCATGATGGTCACTCCTTGTAATAAACGCGATTAGCGATGATCTACAATGTTATCTTAGTCGTTATCGAGCAATCGTATTCCAAATATTTTCAGGCATGTATCACCTCTATGAACCCACTCACAGAGGAGCAAAATCACTGTTCCACTACATGCCCGTGTAATGGAAATTACACGCAATGAGTCAGAAGGTGGAACGCTTCGCTATATCGGCATTACACAGGATGATGTTGATAAGGATTTTGTTGATTTGGATATTTAATCGGCTATCTCCAACTACTAGCCCGTGCAAATGCACGGGCTAGTAGTTTCGTGTTTTTCAGTGTTTTTTTAGAATACTAAATGGCATATTTAAATTATTACGTTTTTAAATTTTGCTATCACTGCTTTTTTACTTATGCCTTTTTTGTTGCTGCTAATTACTCATTTAAATAAGGAAAGCTGTCTATAGGTGGTGAAGTAATTAATGATGAAGGTGAAAAAATGTAGCCACTGTTAACTGATGATTATAGCTTCATCACGCTCTGCAATACACTCTAACACCCACTCTTCAACTTCACTTTCAATCTAAGCGACTGCTCGCTCACTCAATGACACGGATTTAGGGGATTTGTTGTTGGCAATATGCTTATAAACCGTTGCTCGTGCTAAGCCCATCATTGTCATTACTTCTTTTAATTTGATGAATTTCATTTTCTTATCCTTAACTGGTTCTAGTCCATCAGATAAGAGCCATTACTAAAAAATAAAAAATCACGGGTTGATTGAAAATATTTGCAGATATATTTCATCACTGTGTATAACCAAACCACCAGCAAAGGAACTATTTATGCTAACTAAAACGAACCAGGTTTACTCCCTAGGTAAGCCAATGACTGAGCACCAGATACTTGAACGAGCGGCAGAGATCATCGCCACTAAATTTATTAGTCGTGATGCGTTTACCGACGCCAAGGCAAGCAAGGAATATTTAACCTTTAAATTGGCTAATTATGAAAAAAAGGTGTTCGCAGTGATGCTGCTAAATACTCAACATCCGTTGATTGAATATCGAGAGTTGTTCTTCGGCACGATTGATAGCGCCAGTATTCATCCGTGTGAAGTGGTGAAAGCCGTATTGGAGGCAAATGCCAGTGCGGTCATTTTTGCTCATAACCACCCTTCAGGTATTGCTGAGCCATCAGACGCGGATAAACGCATCACAACGAGACTTACTGATGCCCTTGGCCTGATTGATGTGCGAGTGTTAGATCATATTGTCGTCGGCAAGAATTCAGTGTCATTTGCAGAGCGGGGTTAATCTAATGGATATTAAATTTAATGTCTGCTGCTTGAATATTAATCCGAAACTTTATGTTCAATTACAAAAAGCGATCCAAGCAAAAGAGGTTGATGCGCAGATCAGTCAGGTTACGGTTAATTACCGAGACAGTTCATATAGTAGTAAAACAGGTAGTCATCCTTATCCTGAGCTAGTAAAAGAGGTTGATTTTGATTTTAGTGCATATTCTCACCCATCGCGATCACCCATTCTCATGTAAGCCGATCACTTGTTCTCATTTATCCCGATCACCTATTCTCATCGATGCCGATCACTTTTTTTAAGTAAAAGGTACTCAAAAATCATT
>NZ_JAHNZV010000091.1 GCF_022267535.1 Psychromonas antarctica | reverse complement strand
TCGCGGATAAGTGTTACACGAATCCCAGACTCCGCCAAAGGCGCAACACTCGATACAGGTGGTTGGTTAAACCTTGCCTGACAGGGACTTACACCCTGCAAGATGCATCAAGCTTTGCTTGACGCACTAACGCCCGCATAAACGGACAAAAATTGTTGAGGAACGGTTTTTGTTCCGATTTAATGCACGTTTATGCTTTTCGTTGGCGCGATAGATCTAGTTTCACCAACTTTCATTATCCACAGTTCTTTGTCGGAAAATTCGCTATCAAGTCCAGCCTTCTTAAAGCGTATCGGAGGTTCAAACAATGGTTCATCAGATAAACTGCTAATTGTCCCCCAGTGAGAGGCAATCAGTGTCTTTGCGCGAACATCTATGCCAATGGAGACAGCTTCTTCGGGAGTGGTATGCGACATCCACAATAACTCCCTTGGTTCATATGCTCCAATAGGTAAAATAGCAAAGTCGAAGGAACCATATTTATCACCGACAAGATTGAAGATAGTTTCTGAGTACCCTGTATCGCCAATAAAAAGAATACGTTTTTGGAAGCTTTCAATAACCCAAGAAGCCCATAGCGTTTCATTATGATCAGATGTACTTCGAGCAGAATCATGAACTGAAGGTTCCGCTGTAATATCTATTCCTTCAATAGATACTGACTGCCCCCAATCTAACTCCGTAACCTTGCTATACCCTCGCTCGATAAAAAAAGACTTAAGCCCTAAAGGAACGACCACATGAATATTATGTTTGTTTTCTAATTTCCTAACTGTTTTATCATCCAAGTGGTCATAATGATTATGTGAAATAATCACTATATCGATGGAAGGCAATTTATTTATGGGTATGGGAAAATCAACAAATCTTTTTGGGCCTGCCCATGAAACAGGGCTGGCGCGTTTTGACAAAAAGGGGTCTGTCAGAATTGTCACTCCGGAGGTTGTAATCAAAAAACTTGCATGCCCCAACCAAGTAACACGATCGCTGGAAATTGAGTTTAAAAGTTGAAGAGATTCTAACTCAGTTAGTTCATGTCCATCAGGAACATCAGGAATAAACACCGAATCCCATGCTCTTCGCATATAGAAAAAGATCCCTTTAGGTGCGGCAGTTTCCACAACTGGGTGGTTCTGATATCCCTTACTGGTATGATGTTGTGGCTTATTATCCAATGATATTTTCTTCGAATATTCTGACGAGTTTGATGAGCATGCAATTAATATAGCTAATACTAGAGTTATACTGATAAAAATTTTTACGTGGCTCATCATTTACTCCTAAAACCAACGCCCCCATTAAGCGGACAAAAATGGTTGGCTATACTTGTTGAGGTACGAAACAAAGCCGACTGTTTTTGTTCCGACTTAAATTGCTTATTATGTGCCATTAAGCTAAACTGTACAAATTAACGTACATGAACATATTGGAGTTCAACATGGATGCAATAAGCTATACAGCAGCTAGAGCAAATTTAGCAAACACAATGGCGCATGTTTGTAATGATCATGCCCCAATAATTATAACTCGTAAAAGTGAAGCTCCCGTTGTGATGATGTCTTTAGAAGACTATAACGCAATGGAAGAAACTACATACTTACTGCGATCTCCTGCTAATGCAAGACATCTACTTGATTCAATTGCCGAACTTGAAGCTGGCAATGGAACAGAAAGAGAGCTTATTGAATGAAACTCACCTTTTCAACTAAAGCTTGGGAACAATATCTATATTGGCAAACAACTGACATAAGAATATTGAAACGCATAAATTTGCTAATTAAAGATATTCAACGAAACTCAACTGAAGGCATTGGAAAGCCTGAACCCTTAAAACACGGACTCTCAGGATATTGGTCTCGTCGTATTAATGATGAACACCGAATTGTTTACAAACATAAAGATGACACAATTCTAATTGCTCAACTGCGCTTCCATTACGGCACATAACGCCGCTAAACACTGGCGCATAGGTTGGCAGTGTTTTTGCTGGCTTTTTGTGCGTAGTGAGCTAGCAATGAAACGGGAGCAATACACATTAGCTAAACGCATGCTTGAGGAATCAAACGCCTTACTAAAGTCATTTAAAAAGCTAACCCGAGAACGTTATTGATGTGAACTCGATGCAAGTAAATCATTAAATAATTGCCTCAGAGCACAAGATGAGGAAGGGGCTCAAAGCACAAGCGGCTATTTCCCCGATTTAAAATACAAACCAACGCAAACACCGACAGCCTGTTGGATGTTGTTTTGCTTTCAAGGACTACATGTACTAACCATCTTCCAGCAGCTGGAAGTAGTGGTTAATTTAAAAGATAGGAATAGAATTATTATTGATTGCTTGGGGTCAATATATCAAAAAATTTACGCCTGAAAATTAGAGGGGTTATTCCTAAAACTGGTGCGGAATGTCGGATTCATAGTCGAAATTAAATACCCTCCCCTGACGATACTGTTATGATGCACCTACTTTTATTGCAGTACTTTTCTGGAGCGTCCTTGACACTAAATCAAATTAAAAAAGCACTATACGCACTTTATTTAACTAATAAGTTCGGTATCAAGCTCAGGGGTAAGCCAACAGCTGATGAGATGACGAGGCTACGGTTGGAATATGCACAAACTCTATTATCATGTTTAAATATTAGTGTAGATGTAGAAGGAATTGAGAAGGTTAATCAAGGTGGTCAATATATTATTGTGTCGAATCATCGCAGTATTATAGACCCATTAGTTGTCGAAATAGCGCTAAAGAATAAAGGGATCAACAGTTTATGGATTGCTAAGAAAGAACTTTATAATTCATTTTTCTTTGGTATGTTTACAAGAAATGCTGGCACAGTATTACTTGATAGAGAGTCACAGAAAATGAGTTCTTTTTTCACGGAAATTAAAAACAAGGTTGCCAACAGTTATTCTATTAGTATCTTCGCTGAAGGTACTCGTAATAAGAGTGAGCAAACGCTGGCAGAGTTTAAAGAAGGATCTCAGATCATCGCTATGAAAAATAGATTGCCAATATTGCCGGTATTTATCACAACCAATACCAATCAAGTGTTGAAAGATTCGCTGAAGAATAATACTAAGGGCTTAAAAGTCATCATTAATATTGGTGATGTGATTGATTACAAAGATCGCTCTAAAACACTGCAAGAATTATATAAGTCGCGCTTTAATCTCCTCTAACCGCTAGCAATTGTTCAATATCGCGAAAGCTCGCTGTAAAGTGATGATAAAGCCAGACTGAATGCTGATAATTTGTGCGGGATAGCGATAACCTGCATAATATTTGAACTGAATTGATCATGAATATGATGGAATGTTAACGAAGGAATGACAATGCACCGATTAAACTTATTATTACACCATTTAAAGTACCTTTCTCTCGCAATTTTGCTGCTCTTAACCAGTGGCTGTAATAATACTGTTGATCGACTCCCCTCAACCACAAAAGATTACTGCGGCAATATCATCGATAAACCGGCCACAAGTTTAAGTCAACAATTAGCGCCGATTGCAGACAAGATGAAAGAGAAAACAGGTGTATACCTACTTGAGCAGGGTACGGAAGCAATACTGACCCGCGCATGGTTAACTGAATATGCAGAGCAAACAATCGATGTGCAGTATTTTATCTTCTCAACCGATAATATCGGTTTAATTGCTAGCGATTACTTAATACAAGCAGCAGATAGGGGCATCAGAGTAAGAATATTGGTTGATGATATAATGATCGATGCCCGAGGAGATGAATTATTACTTTTAGACGCACATGAGAACCTTTCAATTCGTATCTATAATCCACTGGCAAATATTGGTAAAAACCTATTTCAAAAGGTTGCAAATTTAATCACCGATTTCCATAATTTTAATCAGCGTATGCACAACAAGACATTTACCGTTGACGGCAAAGTATCTATCACCGGTGGCCGGAATATCGCCGATGAGTATTTCGGTTATGACCATGCCTTTAATTTTAGAGACCGTGACGTATTACTGATTGGTGGAGAAGTGAAAGCGGTTCAACGTTCATTTGATGAATTTTGGAACGACTCTCTCAGTGTGCCAATTAGTCAATTAGTCCCAAAAGAGTATAAAAAGCCTAGCTATCAAGCATTACATCAATATGCTTGCGATCCTGTAAATTTCTTGCCTGAAATACGAGCTCAAATTTATAACATGCCAGAAACTATCAAAGCGATTCAAAGTGGTAATACACTTCATTGGTTAAATAATATTGAATATGTTTCCGATAAACCAGGAAAAAATACTCAACATAAGTTTCTTGGCGGTGGTGGTCTTTCAACCCAGCGATTAATCGATTTAGTTAAAACGGCTAAACACTCCATTACTATTCAAACACCCTATTTAATCACCACAGAACTCAGCCAAAATCTATTCAAAGAATTAATTGATAACGGTGTTGAAATTAAAATCCTTACCAACAGCATAGCGTCTAACGATAACTTCGACGCTTTCAACGGTTACCAACGAGTACGTAAATCACTTCTTGAAATAGGGGTAGAAATTTATGAGTTTAAGCCCGATGCACAGATAAGAAGAAAGGTAATGTCTGAAGAGATGTATCGTAAGTTAGATACCATGCCTATTTTTACTTTACATGCAAAATCAATGGTCATTGATGATAAAATCACTGTTATAGCAACCTTTAATTTAGACCCTCGTAGCGCAAATCTCAATACTGAAAGCATCACTATTATCCCCTCGACGGAGATCGCTAAACAGGTAAAAACAGGCATGCTAATTGAAATGCAACCAGAAAATGCATGGCACACAACATTGGACTGGAATCCGGATCACTTAGTTAAAACCAGCACTCAATTAAAGGTTAAAATACGACGTATTATACCCAAGAGCATCCTTTAATTTAATCCGGATTGATGATCTATACCCGTCACTAATCAGGGGGGGGATATTTGCAAATAAGCTCGAACATCCATTCCGTCTCCGGCATTCATAATTGATAATAAGGTGCTTATCTACCTCGGGCTATAAATGACGCTCAAAACGAAACAGGCTATTTACCACAAAATGGCATCGAATAAATGATGGGGCTTGGCCCTATGAGTCAAATTTACGCATCAGCCTTTCTTGTTACAAAGTAGCCTCAGGTGATAGCTCACATCGGTTATTTTTATATTGAACGATAGTATGTTTAACACTTTTAATTGAGGCTACAGGCACTATATGATAGTAACGTTTTGAAATAACAAAACACAATAGCGAAAACCGCAATAGCAGTATAATACTGTCGGTTATTTTTACATACCGCAAACAACGTTTGTCGAAATCAAAAAACTGCAATACAACAAGTAAAGAGGCGTGCACTGAAAGGCGAATTAATTGTCTTTATTATCTATATAACAAAATGGTTAGCATGAAAATATATATTGCAACTAATCCATAAATAATTAATTTTAATCTATATTGTGTCGGTATATTTTACACCCCTATTTAAACACAAAAAAACGAATCAGATAAACACCAACAAATCAAGCACTAATCTAATTGGTATGGCTTATGCTTTAGTTAATTTGATGGAGCCTATTTCCAATTACGAAAGGCGTAATCAAGAAGATATTTTAATTTATGGCTCTGAGGAGAAATAAAATGAAAATTTTGAGAACATTATCTGTCACTGCATTAGCAATGGCGATGATTGCACCTAATGCGCAGGCTGTGCCTATTTATGACTTTGACGTATTATTTGATACAGCTATAACTGCCGGTGCCAATCTAACTAAAAGCAACTTTAATACTAGCGCTCTTGGTGTCGATGCTCTATGGGCTGCTTCCGCCAACAGCCAAGTAAAATTTAAAGCTGAAGTCTCTGGTTATAATAATACTATGGGCTATGCAGATGCTAGTGGTAATAACAGAGTACAGCTACTAGACGAAGGCATTACCACTCCAGCCAATGGTGGATGGGTTACAATGGGGGCCGCGGTGCCTAATCCATTCACTTTTTACTTAGACACTAACAATGCCAATGGTGATGTTTGGTTTAGTGATGACAGCCTTAATTCTGATTTTGCAGATCATTTATTAGTGTTTCAATACGCAAATAGCGAAAGTAAATATGCATTGTTCTGGGATGACCAATTCGGTGGCGGCGATCGTGATTTTAATGATTTTGTAGCCAGAGCGAATTTTATTGATGTACCTGCACCGGGGACATTTGTGATATTTGGTTTAGGCTTGCTAGCATTGGGTTATGCACGTAAACGTAAAAGTTAATGCTTAATAACAGAAATGAACGCCACATATTGATTTAAATCAGTTACGGCGTTCATCAAAATGTCAATTTTATTTGGCACTCAATCTATTTTGTAAAAAATATTATATAGCCAAGCGACTTCAGGATATTAACACCATTAATACCTCTCAAATTTACGATGTATATCGCCCAGATAAAGATAATTAAGACGGTATACTAGCCGACATGATGACCATTATTGATGTGATCTATCCTTCCCAGCGATAACTTTGAATGCGCCCCTAATAAATTAAAAAGACTGTCATAAAAACTGTGTAACCGCTTATTTATAATCTAACTCTTTGGAAACATAAGCGGTTATGGATCAGAAATATCTTGAGGCGGTTGCTCGCGAAGCCGCTAAGAACACTAAAACCGAAAAAGATCCGAGCAACTTCACTGAGATGCAAACTAAAATAACCTTTGCAGTAGCGATAAACGCAAAGCTCGATGGGCATCACGGACATGACAAACACAGTTAGTTTCATTCAAGCAATAGCCGTAATGACTCTTCGCATAAAACCATCATCACTGCCGATAGACAGTTTAAGCTAGAAACACCACCCGGCAGAGAAGGCTGCTTTAGGCTCAACTCATCAAAAAACAACAACCCCGCAGGCATGACCTCGCGGAGAATGATTGCGACATTTTAAGAAATATACGGCGAAAACTTTCGGCTTCCCTCATTGCCCGTATCACTGATTCGGCTTATTGAGTAGGTTATAGGGTTGCAATATCGGCATCAAGGCCGTGCTCAATACCGTACCATAAAACGCATATTCTCAGCTCAGCTCTGCATCGTGCATACTGCTTCGACACTCGGTGAAGTTGCTTCCTTGGAAAGATTATCAAAGCTTAACTGGCGATTTAAAACACATATTACAATCAATTACAGAGGAAGAGACGCTACGTCCCTTCGATATATTCAGTGATAAATGGGATGACAAACGCACACAAATTAGCCATTCATGGCTGCCATGCTCACAAGCATAAACTGAACTCTTTACGCAACGGCCGGGGGACATTAGAGAAGTGTTCTATACAACCAACGCCAACGAATCATTGAATTGCGATATACCTAAAGCCATCCAAAAACCACAGGTATTGCTGACAGATGATTCAGCTAAAAAAAGGCTTAATCTTACTGTGATGAGTGCTACAGAGGAACGGACAAAGCGAGTAAGGAATAAGAAAACGGCCTTCAATCGCTATATGATTGCATCTGCAGGCCGTCTTAATGACTACGATTAAAAACCGCAGTTACACAAAATAATTTACAGGTTCCTAGTTCTTGATACAACGAACTGCTATACCACCTCCACGAGCAACATCAGTAGTGACATCTATGTCTGCATAACCTGTGTAGTACATAGAGTATGATTCAACACCAGAGACATCACTTGACCAAAGATACATTATAGAACCTTGCCCATACATAGTTCCGCTGTCAGCATATCGACTACCCGCTGATGGTAATTTAAGAAAACTATTGTATGGTGTAACTGAATAACCTATATCTCCGTTGAGTATCTCATTATTAAGTTCTATTCTAGTAGGAAGCCTAAAACCTATTGGGCATACCGAGCGTCCATCTGTGGCTGACCAATTTGTTTTTCTTGTTGCTCCACTTGAATCTACATTAGAGCCCCAGTCATAGGGGTATGCTGTTATAGCGATAAAGTCACTATGGCCTACATTAATTACATCTGTAGTTTGAATCGCTATTGTTGCACTTCCAAATTTTTGATGACCATCAGTATTTCTTCCCCACTGGTAGTAATCACCATAACAGGCAGTATCAGTGATAGAGGTACAGACCCTTGTTGCACCCAAGTTTCTGTCATGCCATATTTTACCTGTATAGGGAGAAGTTACTGTGTTGTAGGCTGGTGTAGTGTTATCAGTAACTGTTACAGTTATTGTATCAGGAGCACTCGCAACTGTTCCGTCATTCACTATAAGGCCTATCACATAAGCACCCGCAAGGTCTGCCGTGAATGTCGGTTCTTCAGCAGTTGTACTTGATAAAACGGCCGTGCTAGTTGAAGGTTTAGAAGTCAAATTCCAAAGATACGTTAATATATCAGAATCAGCATCTATACTTCCAGAACCACTTAGAGTCACAGTATCATTGGTATTTACAGCCTGGTCTGAACCAGAGTTTGCAATCGGTGCAGCATTTGCTGTTGTTGCAGTAACGACCATAACGTCTAAAGCACTATCAACAGTTCCATCATTTACAATAAGTTGAATTTCATAAGTCCCCTCTAAATCGACTTCAAAACTCGGATTTACTACCGTTGCATTTGAAAGTACAGCGTTACTACTCGCTGGTTTAGAATTGATAGTCCAATTATAATATAGAGTATCCATCAAGTCCGCATCTGAACTTCCTGAACCGTTAAGATCTACAGAATCATTAGTATTTACATTTTGATCTGCACCTGCATTTGCAATTGGAGCCACATTTAGAAATGTTGCTGTAGCAGTAATTGTTACTGCATCAAGTGCACTATCCACAGTTCCATCATTTACAATCAATTCGACGACATAAATACCACTTTCATCAGCGGTAAATGTTGGATTAACGACTATCGCACTTGAAAGCGTAACCTCACTAGCCGCCGGTTTCGATTTTATACTCCAAGCATAAGTCAGAGCATCTCCATCGGCATCAAAACTTGCAGAACCATTAAGAGTAACTAAATCATTATTATGAATGTTTTGGTCAACTCCAGCATCCGCAACGGGCATATTGGCTCCATCTGGAATATTACCACCTGCGGTGACAATAGTTTCATTAAGCTGTATTTGTGCATCTTGCACGCTAACGAGGGTAATGGCTAAGTCGCTCTCAACATCAGCTGCAAACGTTGGACTTGTAAAGTCTGTATTTACATCTAGTAAATCAACTAGTACAACATCAAGAGTAATCGTGTCATCACTTGTATTTGTATCAAAACTTTGTAGAAGTCTTGCCAAGTTAAGGGCTGCATCTAGGTTACTAGGAAAAAGAGAGTAAGGCGTCACTATACCAGCCCCCGCAGTTACCGTTCCAATAACAAGCTTGCCTATATAAAATGTTACATTATCACCGTTTTCACAAGTATATTTACCCTCTATATCTGTAGACCCAACTAATCCAGAGGAACAGGTATAAGTAAGGCCAGAAACAGGATCATCAACAAATTGCCCAGTTACTGAAGTATCAGCATTTACGTCTGAATTTGAATCACATCCCCACATCATAAATACAGTTATTACAACTGCGAATATCTTTCGTAAAAGTCTCATCTCATTCTCCTTAATTATTAAAGGACCTATCAAGAAGTATAGGAGAACGAAAGCCCGCCACAAAAAAAAGCATTGATTAAAATCAAACTTCCTTCGTTTTGCAAGAAGTAACCCCGATCGTTTGACTTCGGTTCTTCATTTCTAAAAACCGAACTATTAGAGGAGTTGCCAGCGTTATGAAGTTGTCTAATTGACTACAAGTTATATAAACAGCTTAAAAGTGTAGTTTCGTATTCGATCTGATAGCTCGGTTTACTAGGCTTAACTTAATCAGAGCAATCTTTATGCTCGATTTCCCAGTGAAAGCGAGCAGGATTTTTTTATCTTTATTAAGATTAATTAAGTTGTTAGTCTGAGGCACTTGGGAGATAAATACATGGCAAAAATTTAGAGCCTAAAATCAGTAATGCGTTCCATGAGATCTATAAATAGAACACAGTTAATATCGCTTTGGAAGGTGTAAAAAGAATGTGCTCATAGCACCCTGCGCCGACGTAATCCATTATTTTAAAAAGCATAATTTCCCGTTGGCGCGCCAGACGAATGAGAGTTCAGAACTATATTAGAGTAAATAATCTAAGTCGATGTATGGTTTTCACCTTAAGAAGCTGACTTACTATACACTGACTATAGTGAACCTATTATCAAAACTCATATTTTTCAATTATCGAATGTCCGATTATTTTTTATTTCACGATGGTGGCAAACCATTTCCCTATCAAGGTACCTGGCTTTCCTGTAAACCACTCGTTCCCATTAATTGTTTTTCCATCTGCGGAGATGATACCTTCATAAGTTATTTTAAGTCCGTCGCTGTCATTGCGATTTATTGTAACTTTATTATCATTTAATTCTATTACCAAGACGCCTTTAACACCATTATTCCATGTGCCATCAAATACGTTTGAGTTGCCCCTCCTTTTCCAAATGCCTTGATATCGTCCTTCTGTTTCATGCCATTCTGAACCTAATTTGTCTGTCTTTTGTAGACGTTGAGGTATTCTCGGTGGCTGTGCTGCTGTCGATGACGCTCCTTCTATTGGTTTCCCAAACACTTCCACAAACCCAAATCCCCCAGATCCGGAATTCTGAGACCAAGTTGCAGGATCTGAATCGGTAATGGAATAAGTTCCAGATTCCAGTCTGATATTAGGATGTACCGTCCAGTTAGCGTTAGGAGTATTGTGCATACCAGGCCATCCCGTTGCCTGCCACACCCCAACACCTTTAATTCCAATTTCACCAGGAAATGCGCCCTTCTGGTCATTCCAGTGATAGGTATCAATTCTTGTGATAAGCATAGGCTGGGTTAATTTGAAGGTCGTGATTTGAAAGTTAAGGTTATAGACCTTATTTTTGTTACTATTTGAAAAAATTTTAACATCACTCGCGTTAGCTAATGGTATATAAACGAGCCCTAATATAATTAAGAGTGCTATTTTATAAATTAAGGATAGATTTAACTTGTCCTGGCGTTTTATTTTACATTTTTTTTCCATCATCACTAGCCGTGAGCTTACGGCTGCATAGTTTGACTTGGGCGGTTAGCCCAATTCAGTCTTTTTTGGAAAGCAAGTCAGCCGTTACTCACTATTTTCTAGATAATTCCATGGCAGGTAATTTTCTGGGTTGGCTT
>NZ_JAHNZV010000090.1 GCF_022267535.1 Psychromonas antarctica | reverse complement strand
TTGTTGTATTATCCTTTGTCTAGTTAACAAGTATTTTACCACAATGAGACATCAACCTCTTTAAAATCATCGAGTTATTTGGGTTTTATTGTTTGTTTTGAATCCCGAAACTTGAGTTATTATTAAAATGAATTTAAAATGCCCGATTTAGATATTCGCACTCTACTTGTTATAACAGCCCTTGTCTCGATTGGTTCTGCTATCGCTTTGATTTCACTGTGGCGTTCACAGTCTCGGTGTAACGGCGCAGGTTTCTGGGCTGCGGGTATGTCCTGTATAGCCGTCGCCAGTGTCTTAATCTCCGGGCGAGGAAGTATTAACGATTTCATTTCTATCGTTGTCGCTAACTCGCTTTATGTTGTTGGGTTTTTGCTTGTCTTACGGGGAATTCGTGTTTTTGCTGGTCGCCCCCCATTACTGTATTTTGATTTTGCTTTGCCTCCCATCACCGCTGCACTTTTCTATTATTTCAATTATGTCGAGCAAAATATAAATATCAGAATAGCCGTTCTTTCTTCCGCATTTATGTTCACTTGCCTAGCGATTGTTGTCACTTTATTACGTGAAAAAACAGCGCCTTGGCGATCTGCAGGATTCTCAGTGGCTACTGTTTTTGGCTTATTTGGTATTTCCCACGGCGTTCGGGGAACAATAGCACTGCTGTCCCCATTCGAGACTTCTTTTATGGAGCCAAGTCTTTCGTCGTCGCTAGTCTTTCTGGGAGGAATATTTATCCTTGGCGGTAGTGCGATAACGCTCATCTTGTTGACTTATGCGGTTTTGGAGTTGGAACTTCAAATTATTTCTCTTGCAGTTAGTCAATCAGCCTCATCAATCGTGATTACCGATACAAATGGATTTATTAAGTATGTCAATCCGGCCTGTATAAAGAAAACTGGGTATTTACAAGAGGAGCTCATTGGCGAAAATCCTCGCGTTTTGCGTTCTGGCGAAACGAACCCCGAAGAATACGCCACACTTTGGAAAACACTCTCAATGGGGAAGACTTGGCGGGGAGAGTTTCATAACCGTAAAAAGAATGGGGAACTATTTTGGGAAATTGCCTCGATAGCGCCGGTTAAAAAGAAGAATGGAACTATTACGCACTATGTTGCGATGAAGGAAGATATAACCGCGCTAAAGAATGCTGAGGAACGTATTCTCCATATGGCTAATCATGATGCCCTGACAGGCCTACCTACGCGGCGACTTGCAATGGATCGTCTGCAGCGAAGTTTGGCAAATGCGAAACGGAACAAGACAATGGTGGCGGTCCTGTTTGTCGATCTTGATGCTTTTAAAAGGGTTAATGATACTCTAGGACATGATGCGGGTGATCATGTACTAAAGGAAACGGCAACTCGGCTTTGTTCCTGTGTTCGGGAAATTGATACGGTAGCCCGAGTCGGTGGTGATGAGTTCTGGGTTGTACTTACTAACATGCCCAACAAAAAACGCATTATAACTATTGCAGAAAAGCTGCTCAAGGCAGCAGCTGCGCCGTATAAATTTAATAGTGATGAGATAAACATAGGAGCCAGTATTGGTATCGCTTTATACCCTGACCATAGCCCCACCCCACAAGGGCTAGTTAATTTAGCAGACCAAGCGATGTACGAAATAAAACGCAAGGGGAAAAATAATTATGCGTTTACAGAAACAATTAAGATAGCGAATGTTCAGAGTTTAGACATTAAGATCTGAGGGATCCACACATGAAATCATAAATTACCTAGCCGTATAACAATCATGCAAAACCCAAATAATAACTTTACCATCTCCCTTGTATCGTTGATCATTGACGTGGTTAAGGACCGGTTGTCCCCTTTCCTAAAAGCAAGCGCTAATCATTAAAATGAATAATCGCAACCACTTGGTCGCTAATGATATGCGCAACTATGTCGGCGATGAACTGAACTGTCATAGTTAATGATGCTTAGTATCGCCAGCGACTTTATCCATGTAAGCAAAAATAAGGCCTGAAACAACAAATGTTAAATGGATGATAACTTTCCACATGATGAGATTTGTATGTTCATTAGAAAGGCTTTCCGGAAGATTCATAAACGTTTTTAACAGATCAATTGCCGATATCGCCACAATTGCGCCGATAACTTTTAGTTTGAGTCCTGAAAAGTTAACTTTTCCCATCCATTCCGGACGATCTTCATGAGTGCCCAGATCAATTTTAGAAATGAAAATTTCGTAGCCGCTGAAAATAACCATCAGTAATAAGCTACCAACAAGTGATAAATCAACTAACGCCAAAATACCAATCACGACCCCACTTTCTGACATAGAGACAACATTACTGGCAATATGCCAAAATTCTTGAACAAATTTTACGAACAACAATACAATACTGAGCACTAAGCCCACATAAAATGGTGCTAACAGCCAACGACTTTTAAAAATGGCTGTTTCTAATGCAATCTCAAGTTTGTTCGACATGTATTCCTCGGCTATAAGCAATTGATAGGGCCAGTTAGATGGATCATTAATAGATAGTTAATCAGCGTTAGATGAAATCGGAATTTACAGATTTCATCCTCTGGCGGGTTGAACTTACAAGTGTTATTTTTGAACTGCCTGGCGGCAATGCCTAATATTTAAAGTTGTCGGCAAAGATAATCATACAATAAGATCACCGTGCAAGGAACAATATTAACAGACAATCCGTGCTTAAGTTATCACCGCTAATGCCACACAGTGATAAATCGATAAAGGTGTCATTCCTTTATCATAATATTACCTCGTAGTTTCTCACTTTGACTTATCGCGTTGAAATCAGGAAAGTACTAGCGTTATTTTCTCCCCCCCCCTAGGTTTTACCTACCATTTTGGTTTTCTTGGTGTTTTCCATAAGACTTTCCGGTCGCATTTGTCTCCATAATAAATCAAGGTATTGAAGTGGCCTAATACTACCGGACACTACATATTTTATCTTGAGTCAGGTAGGCGTGCAGAATAAGTGAAAACAGGAAGGTCATGGTTACTCCCTTATTGAATGCTGTAACACAACGCTGGTTGGCGAACCGAGGCCCACAAGGTAAAACAATACATGCTGTAAATAAATTATCGTTGTTTATATTGTGTTGGACAATACCCCCTTGTAACGTTCTCACTTCGAAGTTTTAAATGTTTCGTTGAACGGCCTCTGACCCTTTGTCGCCATAACTTGAAGCTTTGGGGTTTTAAGCGGCGGCGCATAAACTTGATCACTTCAGGCTCTTGCATCCTAAACTGCAGCTCTATCGCTTCAAAGGGCGTCCTGTCTTCCCACGCCATTTCAATAATTCTTGATTCTTCATCCATCAAAAATGTCATAAAGGTTATCCTAAAAATTGCTCAGTCATGAGAACAGTAATACGAAGACTTGACCAATAAAGACCAACTTAGGCTGCCAAATAATGTTTATTACGATGTAACCTAAAGGTTATCTAAATTATTCAATAACTTGTTAGCATGCACTTGAATTACATTTTTTTTTGCTTGTTCCATTTTATCCCAGTTCCGGATTGGAAAGCTCATGCGGTGATTTGATGCCAATTTTTCGTAGTTTTGGCTAATAAAATTCCAATAGAGGCTATTCAAGGGACACGCATTTTCACCCACTTTTTGTTTAACGTTATAATGGCAACCATTACAATAGTCACTCATTTTATTAACGTAATTCCCGCTCGCAGCATAAGGTTTTGTGGCAATCCAACCGCCGTCAGCAAAAAGTGCCATGCCACGAGTATTGGGTAGCTCAACCCATTCAATCGCGTCTATATATATACCTAAATACCATTCATCTACTTGGCTCGGAATTATGCCAGCCAATAAAGCAAAATTTCCGGTGATCATTAATCGTTGAATATGGTGAGCATAAGCATGCTCTAGTGATTGTGTTATAGCACTTTTTAAGCACCGCATTTTAGTGTTACCGTTCCAAAAAAAATCCGGTAAGTTACGCTTAGCCTGTAAAAAATTTTCATGTGCATAGTTAGGCATGTTAGCCCAGTACATGCCTCTGACATATTCTCGCCAACCTAGAATCTGCCTGATAAACCCTTCTACTTGAGGAAGTGTGATTTTTCCATCGCTATGTTCATACTCAACCGTTGCAGCTTGAATCACTTCCATCGGATTAAGCATTTTGCAATTAAGTGCAAAGCTAAGACGTGAGTGGTACAAACTCCAAGCGTAGGGTGATGCTACTGTCATCGCGTCTTGAAAACTGCCAAAATTGGCAAGCTGTTTTTCACAAAAATAATTAAGTAATAACAGAGATTGTTGACGATTAATAGGGTAGGACGTATTGACTGATTCATGCCCTATGGTTTTAATATTATGATTTTTTATGCGCTGTAAATAGTCATTTGATGGGTTTTCAAATATCAGTGGTTTAGGAATAAATTTAAGATCAGATTTTTTAAATGATTGACGATTATTGGCGTCAAAATTCCATGCATCTCCCTCCGATTTTGATCCCTTCATCAAAATACAAAAACGCTTGCGCATAAAACGATAAAAATTCTCCATTCTTACGTGAGTTGCTGCTTGAAAATGATTGCGTAACTCATCAAAAGGCAGCAAGAAGTGTTCACTTTCCACTTCATAAACAGGGAAATTAAGCAGCTTTGACATGGCTGTTAATTGTATTCGTAAGCGGTATTCGTCGGGCCGCTGGAAAGTAAAACTTTCACTCGCATAACTTACGCTTAATGCGGCTATCAATTCAGTCAGATCTTTATATTTTTGAGTATCATCTAAAGTTAGATAACAAACACGATGCCCTTTACTTTCAAGGTGCATAGCAAAATCGTGCATGGCTGAAAAAAATGCAGTTATTTTTTGAATGTGATGCTTGCTATAATTCGCTTCTTGGTGAAGCTCCGCGATAATATAAACAACATCAGAGTCGATATGTTCAAACCAACTGTGCATAGGGTTAAGCTGATCACCTAAGATAAGTTTAAGATGTGTTGCTTTCATGAATTTACCTTACTTTTAATTTAACGGTTAGTTGAACAATCGATTGATTTTTTGTTGCCACGGCATCGCGCTGAACAATACAAAACAGTTTCCCAACTCGCTCGCCACTTTTTACGCCACACAAAATCCCTTTTACAGGTGAGGCATTTTTTATGAGGTAACATTAATTTATGATGCATCGTATTTTCACTATTTGTTATGTTCACTTCGCTAAAATCAGTATTATTTAACTGCTTATCCAGTCTGGTTTTGTCTTTTTAAATTTCCCAAGCAAGCTTGATAGCTTGTTCACGCGAGTCAAATTGCACGTACCTGTACCGTTATAAAATCGAACTATAGAAAAACGATTACACTACCGAGCTGCTAATGATATGTGTGAATACATTGAGTTCCTCTATTATCGGCCCTTATTTGTTATGGCGATCATATTTTTACCTGCTTTGGAAAGTTTAAGCCTGTCTATAAACAGACTGATAGAAATAGTTGCCTCTGATTTTTTAATTTAAGCATTAAAACCCGTATACCCAGGCCAGTTATATTAGGTTGTGCTTATTAAACACCGCCTAACCTGATTTAACGCAATATAATTATCTGTGCATAGGCAAAAATAGATATCACTCAAATAATAGAAGAGCTTCTCTTATGCAAAACCTTGTCCAACGTTTCCTCAATTATATTTCTGTTGATACCCAGTCCGATGAGTCATCCGCATCCTGCCCAAGTACTTGCGGACAGGTCAAGCTTGCCAAAATACTGCACAATGAATTAATCACCCTTGGGCTTAGTGATGTAGCACTAGATGATAATGGCTATTTAACAGCCAAACTGCCAGCGAATATTGATTATGATGTGGCGGCTATTGGTTTTATTGCACATATGGATACCGCGCCTGATGCTTCGGGTAAAAATGTGCAGGCAATGATTGTTGATAATTACCAAGGTGGGGATATTACTTTAGGTTCTAGCGGCCAGGTTTTGTCGCCTAAGCAGTTCCCCGAGCTTAATTCTCTGCATGGGCAAACTTTGATAACAACCGACGGAAAAACGCTGTTAGGGGCTGATAATAAAGCCGGTATTGCTGAAATCATTACGGCTATGGTGACCTTAATCCAGAAACCTGAAATTAAGCATGGTGATATCTGTATTGGCTTTACACCGGATGAAGAGATCGGCCGCGGTGCGGATCTCTTTGATGTTAAAAAATTCGGCGCTAAGTGGGCTTATACAATTGACGGCGGCCCACTAGGTGAGCTGGAATATGAGAACTTTAATGCATCGTCTGCTGTTGTGAGCTGCTTGGGCGTGAATGTACATCCGGGTACGGCAAAAAACAAAATGGTGAATTCAATGACTATTGCTGCCGAGTTTATTTCAAAAATGCCGGCCACGCAGACGCCTGAAGCAACAGAAGGTTATGAAGGTTTTTTCCATTTAACGAATATGAAAGCGTCAGTTGCGAAAACTGAACTGAACTATATTATTCGTGATTTTGATGCTGCTGAGCAATTATCACGTATTGAATTTATTAAAACACTGGCCAGTGATATCAATAACGGTCTACAAAACGGCAGTGTTGAGGTTGAAGTCACAGAGAGTTATCGTAATATGCGGGAAAAGGTTGAACCGTTCCCGCATATAATTGACTACGCGCAAAAAGCCATGATCGCTTGTGGTATTAAGCCGGACATAAAACCGATTCGCGGTGGTACAGACGGGGCACGATTGTCATTTATGGGACTGCCGTGTCCAAATATTTTTACTGGTGGTTATAATTTTCACGGCATTCATGAATTTATAAGTGTAGAGGGCATGCACAAAGCAGTTGAAGTAATTGTTAAACTGGCTGAAATAACGGCTGAATCAGAGAAACCCCTATGCTGATTATTTTCTCTCAAGGAAGAATAATTGCCAATAACCGTGAAATCATGGTGAAACTGGAAGGTGATGCGAAAGTCACCTTACAAGCCCAAGTTGATGAACTTCAACTATTCGGCGGTGCTAATGTGATCACCGCCGTTGGCAGTGGCATAAATTGGTCTGTTCATCTTGATAATAGTGAGCAGTTACAAATTTTGTCATCTGAAATCGGTATTGGGGTTATCCAAGACAATAATAAGTAAGACCTCTATTTATTAATTAATGACGATTTTTAAAAAGGGATTTTAATTAAATAACTACAAATAGGGATAAGCAGTGCAATTAACCATAAATAGGGTTTTGCACTGTAAAATAATACAATCAAAATACTTTCAATGCACATATAACTCCTTTCAATGCACATATAACTCCTTAAACCTTTCCCTTGAGCATTGCATAATATGCAGGTTGAAGCATTTTCTCTTCCATAATCCAGACCGCCCAAGACTCCTCTCTAGAAGAAATAAATGGGAACGAAGGCATCAATTTTCCACCATAAGCAAATTCAGCAAGCATTGCTTTGCCGATCGCCGTTATTAAAGGGCAAGAAGTTTACCGTTATAATTTGCTTGTAGTTCTTTACCCGCATGAAAGGAGAGAACATTTGCTTCAACAACCGGGGCTTGTGTTTTTACACTTGCAGCCGTTTTAGCCATCTCCCAACGAAAAAAATATCAGGGTAGCGTAAATTTAGAAAATTAATGATTACAGATCGCCTTTACTGAGTGGTAAGCAGTAAATTGATCGATATAAACACCACCACTCAAATTTTCGATAAAATGGCTGTGTTGTAATATATCCATCACCGGGCCTTTCACTTCAGAAAGGTGGACCGTAATCCCCCGCTCTTTTAGATCTGATATTATTTTTTTCAGACTATCTAAAGCACTCACATCCACAGTATTAACGCCAGAACACATTAAAATTAAATGCTTTGCATCTGGGTAATCAACGATGTATTGAGGTATTTTATCTTCTAGATATTGTGCGTTAACAAAATATAGGCTTTCATCGATACGAATCGTGACAATATTAGCGCAGGTCTCAACTTCGTAACGGTCAATATTACGAAAATGTTGGCTGTTAGGCAGTAATCCGACAACGGCAATATGCGGCCGACTTGTACGCATAATATGCAGAAAAATAGAGGAAATAACGCCTAGTATAATACCTATTTCGACATTGATTAAGAGCACGCCTAAAACAGTCAAGCTCATACTAAACCCATCGGATTTTGAGGTTTTCCACACATGGAAAATAGCTTTGAAATCAATTAAAGAAGAAACAGCAACAATAATAATAGCGGCTAACACCGATTGGGGAAGGCTTTCAAATAATGGTGTGAAATAGAGTGCTGTAAGACTGATACCTATTGCGGTAAATGTGCCTGCAAGAGGAGTAGAAGCCCCTGCATCAAAGTTAACAACAGATCGTGATAAGCCCCCTGTCACCGGAAAGCCTGAACTTAATGCAGACGCTATATTTGCCCCACTTAATGCAATCAGCTCTTGATTCGGTAAGATTTTGTGATTGCTTTTAGCCGCTAATGTTTGCCCAACTGACGCGGATTCAACAAATCCAACGAGACTGATCAGGATAGCAGCCGGAAGTAACGTATATATATCATGTAAATTAATATTGGGTAATGAAAGTGCGGGTAAACCACTCGGAATAATGCCAACGACTCGAACCCCATGTGTTTGTAAATGAAACAAACTAACGATAGCGATGCATAGCAACATGACAAAAACGGGCGCGAGTTTCACTATTTGTGCTGACCATCGGCTTGGCGTACCCATTTTTATAAGGCACCTAGGCAGATAAAGACGGCTGCCAATAAGCGCCAAAAGGCTACCAATACCAATTGTAGCGGTAGAAAGATTAGTAACATTCAGCTGCTGAAATAAGCTAAAAAGTAGCTCGACTGCATTATTCCCTTGGGAAGTAACACCAAGCAGGTGTTTGCTTTGACTCACGATAATGAGTATACCCGAAGCTGTCATAAACCCTGACAACACGGGATGGCTAATAAAATGCGTTAAAAATCCCAGTCTAAATACAGCCATAATGAGTAATACTGCACCCGATAATAGCGCTAATATACTTGCGCCATAAATATATTCGACGGAACCCAGTGGATATAATTCATTTAAGGTTTCAGCGGTCATCAACGCAACAACGGCGACCGGTCCAACTGAAAGCGTTTTACTTGTGCCAAGTAGCGTGTAGACAACTAAAGGTAAAATACTGGCATACAAACCATATACAGGAGGTAACCCTGCGACCATAGCATAAGCTAAACTTTGTGGTATTAACATCAGCGTCACGATGATAGCAGCAAGACCATCCTGTGTGGCATCTGTTTTCTGGTAACCAGGCAGCCATTGTGCAATTGGTAAGTAGGCAAGCACTTTATTCATAACATGGTTATCCAATATCAAATGAAGGGATCTGATTAATGTCGAAGACGTATCCTTGATTGTTGGCTTTCTGAATTCTATTTGCCCGCGTTTTTTTATCTTGATCACTCCCTAACCAAAGTAGACAAGAACGGGTGCCAGTTCGACAAAATGCTAATATTGGTTTGTCCATTTTATTTATATTGTCACTCATATCTTGAACGTTTTGCACAGTAATTTGCCCTGCAACAACTGGCAAATATTGATAGTTAAGACCAAGTTCTAGGCATTTCTTTTGCAGTTTATAATTCTCAATTTGGTCGTCCGCCTCTCCATCTGGACGGTTATTAATAACACTTTTATAGCCTAATTTAGCAATCACATCTAAATCTTCTAGCAAAATTTGAGGAGAGACTGAAAATTGATTCGCGAGCTGTTTTATTTCTAACATAAATAGTTCCTTATATTTTGTTCAATGGTATTTTAAGATATTGTATGCCATTTTCTTCTGCTTCAGGGAAATGACCCGCGCGCATGTTTACTTGCACTGAAGGTAAAATCAGCTTAGGCATCGACAACGTTGCATCTTTACTTTGACGTAAATTAATGAACGCAGACTCACTAACATTATGATTCAAATGGATATTGTGAGCCCGTTCCTCACCAATTGTTGTCTCGAACATAAAATTATCACGGCCAGGCGCTTTGTAGTCATGACACATAAAGACTCTAGTTTGATCAGGTAAAGCATAAAGTTTCTGTATTGAACGATATAATTGTGCGGCATTTCCGCCAGGAAAATCACAGCGGGCAGTACCATAATCAGGCATAAAGAGAGTGTCCCCTACAAAAATGCAATTACCGATTTGGTAACTCATACAAGCTGGAGTGTGTCCCGGTGTATGGAGTGCGATTGCTTTTAAATTACCGATAGTAAAAGTATCATTATCTGCAAAGAGATGATCAAATTGATTACCATCACAACAAAAATCGGAGCCAGTATTAAACACTTTAGAAAATGTCTCTTGGACTAAAGTGATGTGCTCGCCAATAGCAATTTTACCACCCAATTTCTGTTGCAAATAAGGCGCTGCGCTTAAATGGTCTGCATGTACATGGGTCTCAAGTAACCATTCAACTTGTAACTTATTATTATTTACATAGTCGACAATTTGATCGGCAGCAGAATAAGATGATCGGCCTGATGGCGCATCGTAATTAAGAACTGAATCAATGACGGCACAATGGTTTCCCGTTGGGTCTATGACGATATAACTAAAAGTATTCGTATCTTGATCAAAAAAATTGATAATCTGTGCTGAAATCATAATAGTCCCTCTCTGTATGTATAGTCGGTGAGCCGTTCCACTGGCAGAAGATTGTGTGGGCACTATAACGCGCTAGCTAAAACAGCAATCTATATACTTGTAATCTTGACCTTTAGGCTCTTTAGCTTAAATTTTTAATGGCAAAATATCTTTTCACCTGTCTGGCAGTTTTGAGTATTGCACCAGTATTAAAGTCGGTATTTTGCCAATTAATAGTAGCATATATTAGCGCGAATTAATTTAGAAGTAAATTTATTAGCGATATCTAATAAACCTTACTATAATCATGCATGCTGCGATAGCTAATCGTTTATCTTAATCAGTTCGATAGCTTTTATCGATACTGTTGAAAAGCATTCGGGTGTAGTTCCTTTGAATCGACGCTAGTCCCTTGCAATTAGTTGGATAATCGCTATTTCATGTTATAAAAACGCGAATTTTTGTAAAAAAATGCACTCCATTAATGGAACAATTAATACTTTCCGCTCCAAAACACAAAATAAGGGGCGTGGACTTTAGTCTGAGAGATCCCCACAGCATTATTCATAAAAACTTTCCTCAATCAGCGCTGAAAATGCGCTTATTAATAATTCTTCAGAAACATCATATTCTCTATGATGT
>NZ_JAHNZV010000009.1 GCF_022267535.1 Psychromonas antarctica | reverse complement strand
ATCACTAATGGCACGCTGCCAATGCCCTTAACTTATACAAACCAACAGTTCGAATTATTAACCTATTTAGTGCCCCTTACAGCGACTACCATTAGAACCGATGAAAATGACCAAGTAATTGAATTTATAGCAAAAAATACGCAGTTATTAACACAAATCAAAAAAATTCTATTACTTATTTACTTAACACTTTTTATTACATCTATTTTTATCAATATTATTTATTATCGTTTATTTAAACAGATCGAACGATCTATAGTTCAAGAAATTTGCAATGATGATGCGCCAGGAAACCCTTTTATTCAAGTTACGGAACAATTGCGTAAACTGAAAAACACATTTGATTGCGTGCTACAAAACCAAGAAAAAGAAATACTGTCTCTTGCAGAGCAAGCCAATATGGACACGCTAACAGGCCTAAATAACCGCCATGCATTCCGAAAGGAATTGACTGGGATATTGAATAAAAAGGCAGGACAAAAAAACGCAATATTATTTGTAATACGTGCAAGTGAATTAAATACCATTAACTCACAACGCGGGTTTCAGCAGGGTGATGAGTATATTATTAGCATTGCTAAAATACTCCTCAAAGCAGCGTCTCGAAGGGTATCAGCTTCTGTGTATCGAATTTGCGGATCAGATTTTGCTATTATCGGGCGCGAAATGAATATCACTGATGCGCAATCTATTGCCAAAGAAATAAAAATACAATTCGATCAATACCAAGGCATCAATAAATTAGAGAGCGTAGCCTATAGCGGCATATCAGCCATTATTTCTGAACAGTTGCCTGAACAAGTATTAGCCAGAGCAGATATGGCGTTAGCAAAAGCGCAAACTGAGGGGGGGAATAGCTGGGTATTTGAGCAAAATGATACAAATGAAGAGCCTTACGGACAGCAAAAATGGCAGGAAATTATAGAAGGGATTATCGCCAAAAGAGCATTAATGCTCCTACACCAGCCTATTCAAGCAGTACACCGCAATATGACTGGTTACCAACAAATATTTACCCGTTTTATCGCTGAAAATAATAAAACAATTCCCTCTGATACTGTTTTTGCTATGGCACAACGCATCGATATGACGGTTAAAATTGAGCAACTTATTATAGAGACCGTGATCAGCCAGTGCCGTAATAGAACTGAGAGCCGCGATCGTTGGGGTATTAATATCAGCAGTTCTGCAATGCAAAATAATGCCTTTATCATTTGGTTAGAGCGTTTATTACTACGAGAGTCTCATATAGCGTCATCACTAATCTTTGAGATGCAAGAAGCGGTGCTTGATAGCAACTTAGTGGCTAGCAAACGCATTTTTGATCTGCTGAAACGTACAGGTACACACTCTGCAATCTGTAATTTCGGCAAAGGAATCGGTTCATTTCGTCTATTCAAAGATCTTAGACCCGATTTTGTTAAAATTGATCCGAGCCTGATCATCAACCTTGAACGTGACAGCGCGAATCAGCAATTTATTCGCATGATAATTGATGTGGCACATCGGATGGATTGCTGTGTTATAGCAGAAAGTATTGAATATTTAGAGCAAAAACAAATATTAGAAAATATGTACATCGACGGTGTGCAGGGTTTTTTTATAGCGCGCCCTAGCCCGCTATAAAAAGTCAATATTTATGGTGCCTCAGCGTACTTTATTAGGACTCAATTGCGCCATTATGATGTCTCAATTTAGGACAACTAGACTTCATTTTTGTACCTAGCTTGTAAGCACAATTAGGATTGATTATTTTATATTTTAAAATAACATGAGTATAAATACAGCCAATTCCACATCGGGCTTTGCAACTGCAAATATCTTTTGTACAATACGTGCTAAATAAAATAACTTCTTCAATGCAAGGCTCTATCATGCCCGCTATTATCACAGCAAAACAGCAATATATCCTAAAAAAAATTAATAAAGGTTTACGCCATTTAACTGGCCAAGCTATCGCTGATTATAATATGATTGAAGCAGGCGATCGCGTTATGGTGTGTTTATCCGGCGGTAAAGACAGCTTTACGATGCTTGACATACTAGTTGAATTACGTGCAGCTGCACCTATTGATTTTGAGATCATTGCTGTTAACTTAGATCAAAAACAACCAGGATTTCCTGCTCATATACTGCCTGACTATTTACAAACATTAGGTATTGAATACAAAATCATTGAAGAAGATACCTACAGCATAGTACAGGATAAAATACCGCAAGGTAAAACAACCTGCAGCTTATGTTCGCGCTTACGGCGCGGAATTTTATACCGTACAGCTAAGGAATTAGGCGCAACAAAAATAGCCCTTGGCCACCACCGAGATGATATCCTGGCAACCATGATGCTAAATCTCTTTTTTGGTGGAAAGCTGAAATCTATGCCTGCAAAACTTGTTTCTGATAATGGCGAGCATGTTGTGATCCGCCCGCTTGCTTATTGTAAAGAAAAAGATATTGAACAGTATGCAGAGCTTAAAAAGTACCCTATCATTCCTTGTAACTTATGCGGTTCACAACCTAACCTGCAGAGAAAAATCACTAAAAACATGCTCAATGAATGGGATGAGAAGTTTCCTGGTAGGTTAGAATCTATGTTTACGGCAACGCAAAATGTAGTCCCCTCCCATCTTTGTGATACTAGCCTTTTTGATTTCAAATCAATCACAAAGAATTCAGGTGTTATCAATGGGGGAGATATTGCGTTTGATAAAGAAGATCTACAACACATTACCGAAGAAACAATACCGATTGAGGCTCAATTCTACGGACAGCACCGCACACTAGAAATAAGAGAACTGACTTAACTGGTTAATAAAAAATAATAATCGCTTAGGCTTGTTTTAGATCAGCTTAATGTTTTTTTACACTAAAAAAATCACTGTTTACTATAAAAAATAGGTAGGCTTGCACAGATAGTCATTTATAATCAACGCAGTTTTAATAATTTTAATTAATCTAATGGAGAAAATAATGAGAACACCTCTTGTAATGGGCAACTGGAAACTAAACGGAACAAAAGAATCTGTAACGACTTTAATCAAAGGTATCGAAGCGGCTGCAGACGCTGCAACAAATGTTGAAGTTGCTGTATGCCCTCCCGCTATTTTTATTGAGCAAGTTGCTAATTTAGTTGCTAATAACAGCATTGAATTTGGTGCGCAAGATGTAAGCACAAACATTGAAGGTGCGTATACAGGTGAAACTTCACCCGTAATGGTTAAAGAGTTTGCTGCAAAATACAGCTTAGTGGGTCACTCAGAGCGTCGTCAGTACCATAATGAAACAGATGCAGTTGTTGCAGCTAAATTTGTTGCAATCCAAAAACACGGTCTAATTCCTGTGTTATGTATCGGCGAGACACTTGAAGAGCGTGAAACTAACGTCACTAAAACGGTTGTTGAAACCCAACTTAAAGCTGTTATCGACGTTGCTGGTATTGATGCATTTGAAAACTGTGTAATTGCTTATGAACCAGTTTGGGCTATCGGCACAGGTAAAGTTGCGACTTCAGAGCAAGCACAAGAAGTGCATGCTCATATCCGTTCATGGTTAGCTGAGCAAAGCAAAGTTGTCGCAGATAAAGTACAAATTCTTTACGGCGGCAGTGTTAAAGCAGCAAGTGCTAAAGAGCTGTTTTCTCAAGCAGATATCGACGGTGGTTTAGTCGGTGGCGCAGCATTAGTAATTGAAGAATTTGTTGGTATTATTAACGGCGCAAAATAAATCGTCCTAATAACTAATACCTTAACAATAAAAAGACGTATTTAATGCGTCTTTTTTTATACCCAATGTATTGCTTCTTATATTGATTCTCGGTGCTTACTTGTTAAAAATGTAATTAAATTAGATCAATAATGTAAATAAAATTTGCATTTATAAAGACGCTGCGTGCTATGATATGCAATAACCTTTTATAACTATCTTGGAGAACCTATGAATTCACCAATCCTTAATACCCAATCGCGAAGTCACTCTATCTCAATTAATACGGTGCTAAAAAACACCTACATTTTACTGGGTATGACGTTGGCTTTCTCCGCACTCACTGCCACGCTCTCTACGATGATGCAGATTGGCCCAACAGCTTCATTAGTGCTTATGTTAGTTGGTTTTGGTCTATTATTTGTTGTCTCTAAAACGGCGAACTCAAGTAAAGGATTATTTTGGGTCTTTATGTTTACGGGCGTAATGGGTGCCTCATTAGGCAATATGCTTAATAATTATTTAGCCATGGAGAATGGTACAGCACTTATTATGCAAGCACTTGGCTCCACAGCCCTTATCTTTTTTGCATTATCAGCCTATGTATTAACATCTCGTAAAGATTTTTCATTTATGGGCGGTTTTTTAATGGCAGGAATGATCGCTGTTATTATCGCAATGGTTGCTAATATCTTTTTACAGATTCCATTGATGCAGGTTGTGATCAGCAGTGTGGTTGTGCTTATCATGTCGGGTTTCATTCTCTTTGATACCAGTCGTATTATTAATGGCGGCGAAACCAACTATATCAGAGCAACTGTATCGCTCTATTTGAACCTGTTTAATATGTTTATTCATCTACTCGCCTTATTAAATATCTTAGATGATTAGTAGATAAATGCAGTGCAACGCTTGCCTTTTACTATCGACGCCAAGGCAAGCGTTATACTTTTCCGCCCCCCTATTAAGCCAGACGAATTTTTCGATTTCTTAAACAAATCTTTCATTACTTTTAACTAATACTCCGCAGATAAACGGCAGTTATTTACCCCGACTGAATAATGGCATTTTACAAAATGCTAAGTAGCATAACGATAGCTTAGAAGAAAAGCGTCAAGCAAGCAGTGATACAAATAGAGTAGAGGAGCTAAATGAAGCGACTTAATGCAAATTTCTTTTTGGTGCCGCTGTTATTAATCTTATATTCCTGTAGTGAGCCCCAAATAATGTTACAGCCACTGAATCAGCAGCAACCGATCCTCGCTTTTGGTGATAGCCTGACCTTTGGTTACGGTGCACATAAAAATAAAAGTTATCCTGCACAATTAGCTAAGTTAATTAATAGACAAGTTATCAACGCGGGAGTTAATGGGGAATTAAGTAGCACCGGGCTGGCCAGGCTTGAAAAATTATTAGATAGATATAACCCACAACTGCTGCTCTTATGCCACGGCGCAAACGACCTGTTGCAAAAGTCGGACTTAGACAAAATGGCTGACAATTTAAAAGGTATGATTAAATTGGCTCAAGATAGAGATATTCAAGTTGTAATGATTGCTGTTGCAAACACTACTTTGCTATTAACCCCACTTAAACAGTACCAACAAGTCGCGAAGGAAATGCATATTATTGTAGAAAAAGATCTTCTATCGAATATCTTGCGGCAGGCAAACTTGCACAGTGATTTGCTTCATCCTAACGGTTTGGGTTACCAAAAAATGGCAGAAACTATTGCGCAGTTATTAACAACCCATGGCGCAATAGAATAGCATTTTATGTTATTAATGGCTGTAACCTAATTCCTGAGCAGGTTGAATATTGCTTGCTCCCCAAGCCGGGTAGATAGTTGAGAGTATACTCATCAAAAGTGCTATCAAGGTAATAGTCAGCACTTGTATATAGTCGAGTTGCGAGGGTAAAAAATCAATAAAGTAGATATCACCCGATAAAAATTTGTGCCCTATCAGCGTTTCTAGATATTTAATTATCCTTGTTAAATTAAGTGCAATATAGACACCTAAAAACCCGCCAAGCAGTGATCCGAGCAAACCGTTAAATGCGCCCTGTACAATAAATATTGAGCGCAACATCCATTTAGAAGCCCCCATTGTTTTCAAAATGGCAATATCTCCACGCTTTTCGTTTACGGCCATCACTAATGTTGACACAATATTAAAACAGGCGACAGCAACAACCAACAGCAAAATAAGGTACATTAATGACTTAACCATCTGAATATCTTGGTAAAGATAACCCTGACTAGTGATCCAGCTGCGAATGTAGAGGTAGGAAGATAAGCTGTAGGCCACATCACGTGCGATGTTTTGCGCTTGCAAAACATCATCGACTTTAAAGGCTATTGCATTGGCATCGTCCATGGATAAAAGTACCTTAGCATCTTCGATATGAATAAAAGCTAAGGCATTATCTAACTGCCCCCCCATTTCAAAAAGTCCGACTAATTTAAACTTTATTACACGCGGGGCCTTTAACTTGTTACCTATCTGTTTCTGAGGTAATAGCAGAGAAAGTGACTCTCCGACAGACATTTTCAACTTATCTGCAACACTTTTACCCAAAATAATAGAGTGTTGACCGGCTTTCAATAAAGTCCAATCACCCGCATTAATATACTGCTCAATATTAGTGACATTATTTTCTGTTTCAGGCTTTATAGCGCGAATTTGCAGCGCTTTCATCTGATTATCTTTCTGCAATAAGCCATTAACAGTGATGTAGGGAGTGGCGGCGAGTACACCCGGATACGACTCAATTTGCTTTAATGTGCTGGGTAGATCTATAAAACTTCCTTTCACCATCTCCAATTCAGCATGAGGGACAACGGATAACAGCTGATCGCGTAGTGCTTTTTCAAAACCATTCATTGCCGAGAGACCGACTATCAAGACAGCCACTCCCAGTGAAATACCCAGAATTGAGGCTACTGATATAAATGAAACAAATTTATTTTTATGCTTTGCATGACTGTAGCGCAAACCGATAAAAATTGAGAGTGGACGATACATTATGAATTACTCTGTAAAATACCGCTAACCATATATACTTGGCGGTTTAATTTATTGGCTAACTGCTGATCATGAGTGACCACGACAAAAGCGGTGCCTAGCTCTTGGTTAAGGGTTTTAATCAACTGATAAACACTTTCAGCACTTTGCGCATCAAGGTTTCCTGTGGGTTCATCTGCCAATACCAATGTCGGCTCATTGATTAATGCCCGTGCGATAGCTACGCGTTGCCTTTCTCCACCTGATAATTCTGAAGGGCGATGCTGTAAACGTGCTGACAACCCAACACGGGTTAGCATCGCTTGTGCTTTTTCAGTGGCCGTTTTGATCTCAACGCCGGCAATTAACAGTGGCATCGCCACATTCTCAAGAGCATTAAATTCAGATAACAAGTGATGAAACTGGTAGACAAAACCTAAACACTGATTACGCCACTTAGCTTGTCGATTTGGAGAGAGTTGGTGTATGTCTTGTCCCTCGTAAAAGACCTCTCCGGCACTGGGTTTATCTAATCCCCCTAACAGGTGCAATAACGTACTTTTTCCTGAACCTGAGCTGCCGACAATCGCCAATAACTCACCTCGTTGAACGCTGAGTTGAACGTCCTGCATAACCGTATTAAATAACTTACCGTCTTGATATGTTTTACTCAAATTAGAGCACTCTAACATCGCTTTATTGTTTTTTTCTTTATTCATTTCTTAACACCTCAACAGGGCTCACGTTGGCTGCGCGATAGGCAGGATATAAGGTCGCCAACAGACTTAATAACATAGCACCCAACATGATCACCAATATTTGTAATGGTTCATAAAGCACGGGTAATACTCGAGCCCCCCCCGATGTGTTAGATATAACGTGTACACCTAAAAAGGACATGGTTTCATTAATATAATGGCTTAATAATAAACCGCTTACGGTACCAATTAACGCGCCAATAATGCCACTCCAAGCACCTTGAATGATGAAAATAAAATTAATGGTTTTCCCTGTCATCCCGAGTGTCTTTAAAATAGCCACTTCACTATTTTTGTCACTCACCACCATCACCGAAGATGAGAGAATATTAAATGCAGCAACACAAATGATTAAACATAACAGCAGCCAAATCATATTTTTTTCCATTTTCACCGCTGCAAACAGCTCCCCATGAGTCTTACGCCAGTCGGTTAATATTTGACCTGGCTGTAATACTGGCGGCGTCCAAGACTCGATATCAAAAGGATCATTAAGATAAAGTCGTAGGGAGGTGATTTGCTTTTTATCTATACGGATAAGACTAGCCGCATCTTCCCTATGCATTAGCAGTAATTGCTTATCTACGTCAGAGCCGACGTTAAATAAACCTGCCACCGTAAAATTGCGCTGGCTGGGCATGCGGCCCAACGGCGTATAGAGGGTGCCACGAGCAGAGATAACGCGCACCTTATCACCAACATTAACTCCCAATTGGCGTGCCAAACTTTGCCCCATAAGGATTTTATAATCACCGCCTTTAAGGTCTGCTAATTGACCGATATAGAGACTCGATTTAATAACATTACTGCTATAACGCTCCGGCTCAACACCTTCAAAAATGACACCTTGCAGGCTATTTTGAGTCTGTACGATAGCTTCACTGCGCACTACTGGCTCGACACTTCTAACCGCATCAATTTTTAATAAGTCAGGAATTTGTTGTTGCCAATCACTCAATACATTATTTGCATTGCTAATCATGGCATGCGGCACGGCACCTAAGATGCGCGTTTTTAGCTCCTGCTCAAAACCATTCATCACCGACAAAACGGTAATCAACGCAAGCACGCCTAATGTTATTCCACCTGTTGAAAAAAGTGAGACAAAGGAGACAAATTTATTATTGCGCTTGGATTTGGTATAACGTAATCCAATAAATAAACTGAGGGGGTAAAACATAAATTCCTTTGTTTCTTGAGGATAATAAAGTGCGTTATAATCATCACAATGAGAACGTCAGTCTCTACACAACAGCATAGAAAAAAGTAATAACGCATTGATTAGTGAACATTCTAATGTATCTTTATAAATCAAGATACTGAAAACTCTGAAAAAAACGGTTAAAGACCACAAAAAAATAAGGCGTCATATGACTACCAATGAATATTTTCTAGTTAACCATCAACTTGCAATTAATGTCGAGTTACTGCAAAACGGTGAGAATGTTCCTGAGCTCGATCAATTTGTTTTGCAGATTCCAGCCCCCTTTCGTATGGCCAGTGATCTTGCTAATATAGATGTTCAAGCTTTACACTCGCTTAAATTAAATAATGACACGACACAAGCATTATGGTTTTATTTACAAGCTCAAAATCAAAAAATAAATACGTTGCTCACTTATGTGCTTAGCCAACAAGATGAAAAACAATTTCATTATCAGGCAACTGCATTTAGTGCTGGTTGTTGCATTTTTAATTGTGCTGAAAGTCAATTTTCACTTAATCAAAATGTCCGTTTAAAGATTTTCATCCCCGAAGAATCTGCCGCAATTTATTGCTATGCAAGTGTTACTGCTATAAATAACAACCATGTTGAATTAACGTATCAACAGATCCGGGAAGAGGATCGTGAGCTGTTGATACGTACGTCGTTACATATACAATCTAAGCAATTAAAACTTCGTGCCGCACAACGCGCTCAATCACTTTAAAAAGAATATAAAATGAAGCAAGCTCCAATTTTACCGATTCCAGCACTAAAAAGTAAATCTGATCGCCTACTACTTGCTAATTTGCAAGGCGGTAGCCAAGCCTTAACTATTAGTGAATGTGCAAAACAACAAGCTTCTCCGCTGATCTTAATTGTCAACGATACACCGACCGCTTTAAAATTAAATCAGGAACTTGACTTTTTTGTCGAAGATAAAATTGATATTGTCAGCTTTCCGGATTGGGAAACCCTACCTTACGACCACTTTTCACCACATCAAGATATTATTTCTACCCGTATTGAAACCTTATATAAGCTGCCAGATATGCAGCAAGGTATATTAATAGTCCCTATCAGCACTCTGCTACTTCGCCTTGCACCGCGCGCTTACTTAACGCAACATACCTTAATCATCCAAAGTGGACAAAAGATTGAGTTACAGACACTGCGTGCTAATTTAGAAGCGGCTGGCTACTACAGCGTTGAGCAGGTAATGGAACATGGTGAATTTTGTGCCCGAGGCTCTTTACTCGATATATTCCCGATGGCGAGTCTAACACCTTATCGCATCGATTTTTTTGATGATGAAATAGACTCCATTCGTCCTTTTGATAGAGAAAGCCAGCGCTCATTAAAACCGATTAAGGAGATAAAGCTGCTCCCTGCGCATGAATTTGCAACAGACAGTGACGCGATTAAACGCTTTAAGGTGAAGTTCGCCGATAAATTCACCTCCCCCCTATCCTCTAGCAAAGAATCAATTTTTAGTAAGATAGATCAGGCGAATTTGCCCGCAGGTATTGAATATTACCTGCCCCTTTTCTTCGAGCAAACCGCCACTCTCTTTGATTATCTACCCAGTAATTCAAGGCTCGCGATTGTCGGGGATATTAATCAGGCAAGCAGCGATTTCTGGCAACGTTTAGACGCGCGCTATAATGAACGCTGCGTTGATCTCTATCGTCCGTTATTGCCGCCTGCCGAATTATATTTACGTCATGAGCAGTGTTTTGAGCAGATAAGTCAATGGCCGCGTTATTTCTTTGATACTACACCATTAATTGATACCAAAGCGGGGAAAATAAATTTTGATATTTCTCCCGTTGACAATATTCAAGTTGAACATAAAAAAAATAAACCGCTGGCAAAGATTGAAAACTTCATCGCTAATTTCTCTGGGCAAATACTCTTCAGTGTGGAATCTGCAGGTCGAAAAGAATCATTACAAGAACTGCTTGCACCGCTTGAGCTTAAATTAATTGAATTTGACAGCCTCTCCGCTTTTATTGGCAGTGGTAAGCCCTTTGGTATTGTCATTAGCCAAGTCGAGAGTAGCTTTATATTGAATGAAAGCTGCCTTGCTTTTATTACTGAAAATGAACTCTTGGGCTTTAAAGTCACGCAGCGCCGGCGCAGCGAAAGTAACGATGAAAATTACAGCACAGAGCATATTCTGCGAAATTTAGAAGAGCTTAAAATTGGCCAGCCAGTTGTTCATATAGACCATGGTATAGGCCGTTATCTTGGCCTTAAAACTATAGAAACAGCGGGTAACTTAACTGAATTTGTCACCTTAGAATATCTACGGGGTGACAAGCTTTATGTGCCAGTGAGTTCATTACACCTGATTAGTCGCTATAGCGGCCATGATGTTGACAATGCGCCGATTAATAAGCTCGGCAATGATACATGGCAAAAAGCAAAAAAACGAGCAGCGGAACAAGTCCGTGATATTGCGGCTGAATTATTGGATGTTTATGCACAGCGAGCAGCCAAAGTGGGCTATCGCTACCAGTTAAATAAGAGTAATTACGCGCTATTTAGTCATGATTTCCCTTTTCAAGAAACACACGATCAGGCCTTATCTATTAACGCTGTTTTAACTGATATGTGCTCACCACATCCCATGGATAGATTGGTCTGTGGCGATGTCGGTTTTGGTAAAACCGAGGTGGCGATGCGTGCTGCTTTTTTAGCAACCGACAATGCTAGGCAAGTTGCCCTGCTTGTGCCCACTACGCTACTTGCGCAACAGCATTATGAAAACTTTAAAGACCGCTTTGCTGATTGGCCCGTGCGTATCGAAGTATTATCACGGGTTAAAACCGCTAAGGAACAAAAACAGATCTTACTTGAATTAACTCAAGGAAAAATAGATATCGTAATCGGCACTCATAAATTGCTCAGTAGTGATGTGAAATTCAGCGACTTAGGGCTGTTGATTATCGATGAAGAACATCGTTTTGGCGTTCGACAAAAAGATAAAATAAAAGCGTTACGAGCAGAAATTGATATTTTGACTTTAACCGCTACGCCGATCCCGCGAACCTTAAATATGTCCATGAATGGTATCCGAGATCTCTCCATTATCGCCACCCCTCCGGCTAAAAGATTAGCGGTAAAAACGTTTATCGAGCAGAAAAGCGATCAAATTGTAAGTGATGCGATTACGCGTGAAATCATGCGCGGAGGACAGGTTTATTTTTTACATAACAATGTGGAAACGATCGAAAAAGCAGCCCAAGATATCCAATCCCTATTACCACAAGCTAAAGTAGCCGTTGCCCATGGCCAGATGAATGAGCATCAGCTAGAGAGGATCATGGCCGATTTTTATCATCAACGTCAAAACGTATTAGTTTGTACCACTATTATTGAAAACGGCATTGATGTACCGACAGCCAATACTATTATCATCAATCGGGCAGATCACCTTGGTCTTGCACAATTACATCAACTACGTGGCCGTGTAGGACGTTCACACCATCAGGCTTACGCTTATCTTTTAACTCCTGCACCTAAATTACTCAGCAAAGATGCGCAAAAACGGCTGAGCGCAATAGCTTCGTTAAATACCTTAGGGGCAGGTTTCACCTTAGCAACACACGATTTAGAAATCCGTGGGGCGGGTGAGCTTTTGGGAGATGAGCAGTCAGGACAAATCAGCAGTATCGGTTATAACCTCTATATGGAGATGTTAGATCAAGCGGTCAACGCATTAAAAAATGGTCAAGAACCAACATTAGAGCATCTACTCGCCGGCCAGGCGGAAGTTGAAATGCGCATCCCTGCATTAATTCCGGATACTTATATCCATGATGTCAATATGCGTTTATCTTTGTATAAACGTATTGCCAACAGTAAAAATAAACACAGCTTACGCGAGCTGCAAGTTGAATTGATAGATCGTTTTGGTTTATTGCCAGCGGCAACCAAAAACTTAATTGAAATCACTAAAATAAAACAACAGTGCTCAGTATTAGGTATTAAACGTCTTGAGGTCCATGCGCAAGGCGGATCGCTTTTATTTACCGAGAATACCCGAGTTGATCCTCTCTATTTGGTTTCTTTACTGCAAACTCAAGCAAATACCTTTAAACTAGAAGGTCCAACAAAACTTAAATTTACATTCAACCTTGAAGACTCACGATTACGAATAAACTGGATAACACAGCTACTTAGTAGTTTTGAAACCCATTTAATTAAATAAATATACTTAAGGATATCATCTTGGATCACAAACTATTGCTGCCATTAATTCTGCTCTTCAGCACGTTTTCTTCGAGTGCAGAAGAGCGCTGGTTTGAAGTTGAGTTACTACTATTTCAACGAAATGTTGATATCGCAGATGTTAAAGAAGATCTTTCCAGTGAAAATATTGCTATTGATACAGCAAACAGTCTCCCCTTTTTGAAGACAGCTGAAAACCTCAATTGTATTGCTGGAGAGCCCTGTATGCATGAACCCAATCCAGTACTGATTGATAAAGCGTCATTTGATACTGACGGCAATGTATTCCAGCTTTTAGATAACAGCCAGCTACAATTTGCGGCTCAACGTGAAAAACTGGCTAACCACGCCGCTTTTACCCCGCTTCTACACTTAGCTTGGCGCATGCCTGTTGAGAGTAAAAATAATGCAAAACCGATTCATATTTTCGCTGGAAAAAATTTCGCATTGACGATGCTTAACCAAGCTTTAAACAATACACAAAAGGGTCTACTTAGCGATGAGGGAATGAGCGAAAAATTAGAGTCTGTCAGTAATCAAGATCTTGTCAGCGATATTATTAACGCTCAATCATCCCCGTCAGCAGACAAATGGGCTATTGACGGCAATTTAAAAATTTACTTAAATCACTATCTGTTTATTGATAGCCAACTGCTGATTCGTCAACAAGTAACACAAGCAGTTAAATCACGGGAAATCACCCCACAACCTGACATTGAAATCATAAATACTGAAAATGATGTGCAAGTTATCAAGCTAACTGCAGCACAAGAATCGATCGAGGTGGAAAATGAAATAGTACTTAAAGAGGTATTGTTTGATCAAAATCGCCGCTTACGCAGTGAAGAGATACACTATTTTGATCACCCTTTAATGGGTATGATTATACAAATTAGAAAAATCGCACCAGAACAAAGTGTTCAGTAAATCCTAAGACCATAATACAAACTTATGGTCTTTCTCGTTTTACAGGTTTTTATTACGATTGTGCCAATATTGCTTCGCCAATTGAATAGATTCCTGTTGCGTAGCATCGCTATTAAATTGTTTTAATAGCAGTGCAAGTGTGCAAATAACAGCAGCATCTCCATATTCATCCTTTACTTCGCCAGACCAGACACTTAATAAATAATCCGCAGAAACTTCAGTGTGAGCCCCACTTGTCTGTTCTAAGTATGTAGGCCATTCTTCCTCAAAATAACTGCTAACTACTTTTTTTGTTTTCACACCACAAACTGTACTACTAACACGCGGATTGATTTCACTTTCCCCCCCTTCTCCTTTAAAAGCGATCATATTAACTTCACCTGTTAGCAGCGCAGCTTGCGCATGCAATTTTTCATAGCCTTTATGAAAAACACCATGAATAGCAAAAGGTGCGGAGGTTGGGTTTAGACTCCGAGCAACAGTGTTTAAGGGAGTACGTAACCCCACTTTTTCGCGCAGTGCCAGCAAAGGGACTAATTTAGGGCAATAAGCCGATAAAGGGAGATAACAAATATTGGACTGCATAAGAATCTGCCGTGCTTGCTCTGGCGTATCTGCGCGTTGGATATTAAGTGCGGGACAAGCCGCTTCAATTTGAAATTTCAGCGCATCAACAGCACTAAAGCCGTGCAGGACAATACGTTTCCCTTGTTGTGCTAATACCTTTGCGGCTAATAACAACCAGGGTGGCTGGCGTTTTTTACCAGCAAAGCAAGGCCAGTCTAGATCTACATCAAGTGTGTGCCATTCTTTTGCTATCGTATCGCGCAGCGCCTGAATATATCCAGCCGCCTCTTGCGGCGTTTCACAACGCACGCGCTGTAACATTAGCAACACCGCTAGCTGTAGCAAGTCCGCATCACCATTCAGATAAGAGGTAAGTGCATCATAAGCTTCTTGTTGCGTTAAAGAACGACGTCCTTTTTCGCCTCGTCCTGTTAATTTAATATATTCACTAAACATAATCGCCCCTATATATATTGACCAAGTTGCTTTGGTAAATCATCCAAAAGTGCTATGGGATTAAATAATGACAGAGTCTGATGTGAATGCACCCCATAAGTCACCCCCACACAATCAACATTTGCATTATTGGCCATTTCTAAATCGTAACTGGAATCGCCTACCATTAACGCTTGATGCGATTGCATATTTAGATCTTCTAATATTTTATTTATCATAAGAGGATGAGGTTTTGAAATTGTTTCATCAGCGCAATAAGTCGCACTAAAAAGATTCTTTACATTATATTCTTGGAGCATCCGATCTAAACCACCTCGGCCTTTGCCTGTCGCGACCGCAAGCAAATAGCCTTGCTCTCTTAGGGAAAAGAGCCATTCTCGAATGCCAGAATAAAAAGGAGTTTGTTGCTGATTTAAATCTATGTATTGCTGACGGTAAGCGCTAACCATCGCGTCCCTACCCTGCAAGCTTAAAGAGGGGAAAAGACGGATCATAGCAACATCTAAGCTCAACCCAATTATATTGCGAATAGCCTCTGAAGATGGAGCTTCAAGTCCAGTTAAAATGGCAGCTTGTTTTACACAAGTTACAATTTTATCAATGGAATCCATCAGCGTGCCATCCCAATCAAATATAATCAGCGGATATTTCAATTTAGCTTCTCTGAAGTTTTTCTAATAGACTAGACAAACGCTCACATAGCGGTGCACTGACTGTCATCTGTTTTTCTAATACGGGGTGATAAAAAGTTATATGAGCCGCATGTAAAAAAAGTCGATTCAAGCCTAATTTTTTCATCTCGGCACTGAAAGCATCGTCACCATAACGATCATCGCCGGCGATATTATGACCTTTACAAGCAGTATGAACCCGAATTTGGTGTGTACGCCCGGTAACAGGGCTTGCTTCAACCAAAGTAGCACCTTGATAACGTTGCATAATTTTAAAACGGGTCTCAGAGGCTTTGCCTTCACTACTCACTTTAACAATTGAATTTTGTGCATTTTTGAGTAACGGTTCTTTAACACTACGCCAACTTTTATCCCAGCTTCCTTTGACTAATGCTAAATATTGTTTGTTCATGGTTTTACTGCGTAGTTGTTCATGTAATGCGCGTAACATACTGCGTTTTTTAGCTATCAGTAAGCAGCCTGAAGTCGCTCTATCAAGGCGGTGTACCAACTCCAGAAAACGCGCTTCTGGGCGTAACGAGCGTAACGCTTCAATAGCACCAAAATCGAGGCCACTCCCACCATGTACAGCAAGACCAGGCGGCTTATTTAAAATAATCAACGCATCATCTTCATAAACAATCAAAGATTCTAACTGTGCAATCACGTTTAATTTAGGAGATGGTAAAGGATTATCTTTATCTACATGCACAGGCGGTATCCTGACCAGATCGCCTGATTGTAATTTATAATCAGCTTTAATGCGTTTTTTATTCACACGCACTTCTCCCTTTCGTACAATCCGATAGATCATACTTTTAGGGACGCCTTTTAATTGTAAACGAAGAAAATTATCGATTCGTTGTTGTGCATTTTCTTGAGTTACCTCAAGGATGCGTACTAAGTGATTTATTTGTTCCATCCGTTAAGTTTATCACGAGTTAAACAGATAATATCTAAATATTTGTATTGCGACGCAAGCCCTATTAATGAGACAATTCCGATGTTATGACTCGTTAATAAACAATAACCATTAACTTGCAGTCAAAATAACCAAAATAATCAAATAGAATGTTGAGCCTTTTTACTCATTAGCCATTTATTGGTTACTTTTAAAACCAATAATAATGAGATATTTGTTTTTACTTTAAAATGCACCTCTGCGTATTATCCAGTCGAGAGACTGTACAGCCAGACACGAGGTCAAGTGAACAAATGCATTGCCAACACACCAAATAATAACGATAAAATATAAGAGTTTATTAAAATGAAAAGAATGTTAATCAATGCAACTCAAGCAGAAGAGTTGCGTGTAGCCCTTGTTGATGGGCAACAACTGTATGATCTTGATATCGAAAGTCCTGGACATGAACAAAAAAAAGCAAACATTTACAAAGGGAAAATAACCCGAGTAGAAGCCAGTTTAGAGGCTGCATTTGTTGATTACGGTGCAGACCGCCATGGTTTCCTACCATTAAAAGAGATTGCACGTACTTACTTCCCTGCTGGTTACTCTTTCAAAGGCCGTCCTAACATCAAAGACGTGATTAAAGAGGGTCAGGAAGTAATAATCCAAATTGAAAAAGAAGAACGAGGCAATAAAGGTGCGGCCTTAACAACATTTATCAGTCTGGCTGGTAGTTACTTAGTATTAATGCCCAATAACCCGCGTGCAGGTGGTATATCTCGCCGCATCGAAGGGGATGAGCGTACAGAGTTAAAAGATGCACTTAGTCAACTTAAATTACCTAATGGCATGGGATTAATTGTACGCACAGCTGGGGTCGGTAAAACACCAGAAGAGCTGCAGAGCGATCTTTCTGTCCTTGTTAACTATTGGGGAAATATAGAAAACGCAGCGAATTCTAAACCATCACCTTTCCTTATCCACTCAGAAAGTAACGTCATTCTACGATCTATTCGCGACTACTTACGCAATGATATCGGTGAAATTGTTATTGATAATGCGAAAACATTTGAACTTACAAAAGAACATATCAAAGTGGCTCGTCCCGATTTTGTAAGTCGCCTTAAATTATACCAAGGCGAGATTCCTTTATTTACACATTACCAAGTGGAAAGCCAAATTGAATCCGCTTTCCAACGCGAAGTACGTCTACCTTCTGGTGGTTCAATTGTGATTGATCCGACGGAAGCATTAACATCAATCGATATTAACTCAGCACGTGCAACACGCGGCGGAGATATCGAAGAAACAGCATTTAATACCAATTTAGAAGCGGCGGAAGAGATTGCACGTCAATTACGTTTACGTGATTTGGGTGGTTTAGTGGTTATCGATTTTATCGATATGACACCGCCTCGTAATCAACGTGAAGTAGAAAATCGTATGCGCGAGTCGGTTCGCCAAGATAGAGCGCGTATCCAACTAGGACGCATCTCTCGCTTTGGTTTAATGGAAATGTCACGTCAGCGTATTCGCCCTTCTCTTGGTGAATCAGCATCCCGTGTTTGTCCTCGGTGCCACGGACAAGGTACCATTAGAGATAATGAATCACTTGCTTTAGCGATTCTACGTTTAATTGAAGAGGAAGGTTTAAAAGAAAACACATCGCAAATTCAAGCGACCGTGCCTGTTGCTGTTGCAGCCTATCTTTTGAATGAAAAACGCCGTTCTGTTGCTAAAATAGAAGAACGTCATAAGTGTGAAGTTTACATTATTCCAAATGCTAATTTCTTAACACCGCATTTCGAAATTAAACGCACGCGTACAGATGGCAAAGAAGAGTCCAATTACGATGCGCTAGAGAAACAACACGCAGTTTACGTTCCAAATCTTATTAAAGAAGAACATAAAAACGAAACCAGTCCTATCTTAAGTGGTTTTTCTAATCCTAAGAATGAAGAACCCATACAAGCGGATAAGGTAACAAATACAGTAAAAGAAAGCACCAACGCAGAGTTTAAACCTTCATTTATCACTCGACTTGTTAGTAAGTTCACAGGACTCTTTTCTGAAGAGAAAGAGCTCCAAAAAGAAGAAGTGAAAACAATAAGTGAACCGCGTCAGCAGCCAAAGCGCAATGTTAATCCTCGTAATAATGCGAATCGTAACCGTCCGCAAAATCGTAATGTTAAAGATCGCTCAGAGGTAAAAGAAAATACGCCGAAGCAAAGGACCAGAAGAGACAGTGAACCTGTAAAAAAACAGGAGTTGCCTCAAACAGTTCATACGAAACAAGAAAATGAAGAAGCAGTAGCTGTTCGACGTAAACGCAGGAATATGCGTAAAAAAGTGCGCGTGCAAGATAAAGAAGTTGTTATTGAAAATACAATGACCCCGGTTATTGAACCAAACCAAACGGTTAAAAAGAATATTCAAAAACCAAGTAAAAAATCGCCTATTAATGTGATTGAAGATACTGTTGAACAAAAAAACGTGCAAGCAACAGAGCAAAATGACACTGAAACTGGAGAGAAAACCACAGCGACAACATCAAATCGTCGCTCTCGATACTTACGCAATAATAGTCAACGTAAGAAAAGAACCATTAGTACTGATGATAATAGTGATAAATCAATATCAGATGATCAACTTGATCCTGTCAATAGCCGTTACCCTGAAGCAGAAACAGAGAATAAGTTTGAGCCTGTTGCAGATCAAGCTAGCGCTAAAATTCGCGAAGCAGCGACTAAAGATGTTGAAGTTGCAAATGCGGCAGTGACCATTGCGAGTGAAATTAATACCATTGTTAATAACACTGATACAAAACAGGCAGCACAGCAACTTCACACAGGTATTTCTTCTCAAGTGATTGAACAAGCTCCACAAATTTTACCGGATGAAACAGCTAACGCTGTAGAAACAGTTAACACTGAAGAAACAGCTACAACTGTAGAAACAGCTAAAACTGTAGAAACAGCTGCAACTGAAGAAACCGCTGCAACTGAAGAAACCGCTGCAACTGAAGAAACCGCTGCAACTGAAGAAACCGCTAAAATTAAAAAAGTGCAACCGACTGCAGAAACGGCGATTACCATAGAGTCCGCAAAACCTGTAAAAGCGGAGAAAATACTGACAACCGAAAGCAGTACGGCAAACAAGAAAGTCGGTACAGTTAGCATAGTAAAGCAAACTTCAACATCACCAATGACTAAAACGATTAGCTCTCCACTTGATCTAAGTGCAGAAAGTGTCATCATTGGCGCAACAAAGCGAACCCCGTTTGTTAAATCAACACGACAAGCTGGTAGTCGTTTCGCAACAGAGCAAGCAAGTAGCGAAACAGTAAAAACAAAAGTTTAAAATATAACAATAGGTTTCACCTATCAAACTAAACGGATATTTCATTGAAATATCCGTTTTTTTATACTGCTATTTTTTATTTGTCGGTTTACTATACTTCCTAATATCTTCCTGCATTACTAACTCTTTGCATCAAAGTAATTAAATTTATTTAAAGGTAACTTTATGAGCGAAACTACACACCACAAACTAATCATTTTAGGCTCTGGCCCTGCCGGTTATACTGCGGCAGTCTATGCTGCTCGCGCAAATCTAAACCCTGTATTAATAACTGGTATACAGCAAGGTGGACAGTTGACCACAACGACAGATGTTGAAAATTGGCCTGGTGGAAATGCAGACATGACAGGACCCGGTTTAATGGATAGCATGAAAGCACATGCAGAACGCTTTGACACTGAGATTATTATTGATCATATTAACGACGTTCAGTTAACTAAGCGGCCTTTTACACTTAAAGGTGAGCATACATATACTTGTGATGCATTAATCATTGCAACAGGCGCTTCAGCGCGTTATCTAGGGCTAGAATCAGAAGATAAATTTAAAGGCCGTGGTGTCTCAGCCTGCGCAACCTGTGATGGATTTTTCTATCGAGATCAAAAAGTAGCCGTTATTGGCGGAGGTAACACAGCTGTTGAAGAGGCGTTATATTTATCCAATATTGCATCTGAAGTGCACTTGGTACATCGCCGTACAGGCTTTCGCTCAGAGAAAATACTCCTCAACAGGTTGGAAAATAAAATAGCTAACGGCAACATCATCTTACATACAGACCGGACCTTAGATGAAGTATTAGGTGATGAAATGGGTGTTACAGGACTACGTTTAAAAGATACTTTATCCGATAAAACTGAAGAGCTCGCAGTAATGGGGGTATTTATTGCCATTGGACATAAACCCAATACCGACATATTTATAGATCAGCTTGAAATGAAGCACGGCTACCTAAAAGTACAAACAGGTAACGAAGGTAATGCGACGCAAACAAATATTGAGGGTGTTTTCGCGGCGGGTGATGTCAGTGATCATATCTACCGACAAGCAATCACATCATCAGGAACAGGCTGCATGGCAGCTTTGGATGCTGAGCGATTCTTAGATAACCTAGCAAATAAATAGAAGCAGTAAGATAAAAAGGTAACCATAGTTACCTTTTTATCGCCGCTTTAAATAACCTCTACTGGAGACAGTGAAAGCCAAGCTCTCTTTAGAATCATAAAGTTAAAAACTGATATTCTCCTGATGCTCTTGTATAGTTTAAAGTAACTCAGCCTAACAATAGCATGCTGTTGGTGATGAGTTAACGCACAAATAGACGACATTAGCAGCACCATATGGGTTTGCTTATCCCGAGCAGAAGATTAAATAGATTTATCTCGTTCCACTTCCAACTTCGACTGGATCGAAGACAGCTCAATAAGTGAATATTTGTATTCAATAAAATCATGTATATTAGTTGTCGTACTTAATCTAAAATAATAAATAGCCTTATTTAGATGACCAGACAATTTATGCCAATGAGCAAGATAAAAATAAGATTCACATAAACGTTGTGCTAATTCCTTATTGCTCTGAACGCCAGCAGAAATTGTTTCAAAAAAAACTTTTTCAGATTTTCTTCCTGCAATGACGTCAATTAAAGACCAAGCAAAACGATGGTCATTCCCTAATTGCTCGACTGTTTGCAATTTCTTTAATGCGTCGTCCATGTTAATTTGACTATTGATGATATAACGCCACAGAATCCGATAAGGGTCATTTATATCAAGCGCATAAAAAGTTTCAATATCATCGCTTGCTAAGCTATAACGTTGCACCTGATACAACCCTGCCGCACGATGTAAATAACTGTATTGCATTGATTCAGATAATTCTAATGCAGAATCAAAAGCCTCAAAAGCTTCGTCATAGGATTGCGCTAATAAAAGATAAAGTCCTAGCGAATTATAAGCGGGAGCAAAGGAAGGATCTACATTGATTGCCTGAGTAAAATCATAACGGCTATGTGCATTTAGTCCCATACGATCATAAAGCGTGCCTCGCTCATAGAATAACTGTGCTCGCTGTTCTGCATCAAGCTCTTTTTGCTCCGCAAGTAGCTGATTAATACGCAACAGTTTAACTTCATCTTGATAATTAATTTGTACCGCCGTTGCAATTGGGAATATGGCCATAACATTATTAGTTACAGCGACAACCTCGCCATCTTTTGGCGTGCTCTGGCAGGCGGTTAATAACAGAAAAACAGGCAGATAAAGCACGATAGGTAGATAGAATCTCATGAATAAACCCTTGTAGATAAGAGATTTAAGAGTGAACTATAATAATACTAAAGTAAAGGTTCATCTAATTTTACCAACAAAAAAACACTGCAAGCAGTGTTTTTTTGGGTAAGAGATGGCTAAAGTAGAGCGTCTTGATCTGCACCTTCTTTTTCAACAACCACAGGGATCATATGCTCGCGTGATACACCTAATTTAATCGCCAGTGCACTGGCCACATAAATAGACGAGTAAGTCCCAACAACCACACCAATTAATAACGCAGTAGCAAAACCGTGTATTAATGCACCACCAACAATATACAACGATAACAGTACAAAAATAGTCGTACCCGATGTTATCAATGTTCTACTTAAGGTTTGTGTTAATGATTGATCAACTATATCGCTGGGATTTGCAGTCGCTAATAAACGAAAATTTTCACGAATGCGGTCAAACACAACAATAGTATCATTAAGTGAATAACCAATAACCGCTAATAATGCAGCTAAAACTGTTAAATCAAATTCGATTTTAAATAATGAAAAGACACCTAATGTTAATATGATATCGTGTGCTAGCGCTAATACAGATCCCATCGCTAAGCGCCACTCGAACCGTGCGCTTACATAAAGTAGGATACATATTAAGGCAAGAATAATAGCTAAACCGCCATCTTCTGCTAATTCATCACCCACATTAGGACCCACAAACTCGATACGACGCATATCGACAGAGCCGAACGAGCCATTTTGTAATGCGTTTAAAACCTGATTACCAATGACTTCCCCTTTTATTCCTTCGCGAGGAGAAAGACGCACCATGACTTCATGACTAGTGCCAAAGTGTTGAACAACTGCATCAGGAAAATTAGCATCTGCAAGTGTTGACCGTACCTCACTCAAATTGGCAGGCTGTTCAAAACCGACTTCAATTAACGTCCCCCCAGTAAAGTCAAGTCCCCAGTTTAACCAGTTGATACTCAACGTTACTAATGAGGCTACGATTAACAATACCGAAAGCCACATTGCAGGTTTTGAATATTGCATAAAGGGAATTGTTTTTTTCGCTTTAATTAACTCAAACATAATTTATCCTAGCCCTAGATTGATAGTTTTTTAATGTTATTACGGCCACCCCAGATTGCGTTAACAATAGCACGCGTTCCGAAAATTGAAGTAAACATTGATGTTGCAATACCAATCGCAAGTGTCACTGCAAAACCCTTGATGGATCCTGTACCAACAGCGAACAGAATAATTGCCGTGATTAAGGTTGTAATATTTGCATCAGCAATTGTTGAGAATGCATTATCATAGCCCTCATGAATGGATCTTTGGATCGATTTTCCCGCCCTTAGCTCTTCGCGAATACGCTCAAATATTAGGACATTGGCATCAACAGCCATACCAACCGTTAAGACTATACCTGCAATACCCGGTAGAGTTAAAGTAGCCCCTGGGATCATCGACATAACACCAACAATCATCACAATATTAAATAACAGGGCAGCATTAGCGACGACACCAAATTTGCGGTAATAAACAAACATAAATAACACAACAGCGAGCAGGCCGTAAGCCATTGCTTTAATACCATTGTTAATATTCTGCTGACCTAAACTTGGCCCGATAGTACGCTCTTCAACTATTTGGATCGGAGCAATCAACGCACCAGCGCGTAATAAGAGTGCTAAATTATGTGCTTCATTGGCATTATCTAGACCTGTAATACGAAAACTACGGCCAAGTTGCGCTTGAATGGTTGCCACATTAGCAATCTCTTCGCGTTTTTCAATTTCAGATTTACCGTTGGCTTTTTTCTTGCCCGTAGGTAAATATTCAATGAATAGCGTCGCCATCGGCTTACCAATATTATGTTTGGTAAAACGAGACATCATCGTGCCACCTTGGGAGTCAAGCGAAATACTGACCTGTGGACGCCCATACTCATCAGCACTCGATTGTGCATCAACAATATGATTTCCCGTTAAAATTATCTTTTTCTTAACAACAACAGGACGGCCATTACGATCTTTATAAATAATTGAAGATGAAGGGAGTCGACCTGCTAATGCATCGTTGATATCAGTCACATCATCACCAGGGTGAAATTCGAGCGTTGCCGTCGCACCTAATATCTCTTTTGCTCTTGCTGTATCTTGAATACCAGGCAATTCAACCACGATACGATCTGTACCTTGACGTTGCACTAATGGCTCCGCAACCCCTAATTCATTAACTCGATTACGCAAAATAGTTAAGTTTTGTTGTAAAGCATAGTCTTTAGTTGCTTTTAATTTTTGCTCGGTCATTGCGATCAACAATACAAATTCACTATTTTCTTGTGTATCTGTAAACTGATAACCAGGATTAATGGGCTTAAGATAATCAACCGCTTTGCTTAATGTCGCTTCATCTGCAAAGCGTACAATAACACCTGTTTCGCTCTTCGCTTTACGGATTCCACGGAAGCGAATTTTTTGTTCTCGCAGCTCGGCGCGGAGATCTTGCACCAGCTGCTCTTGCGCTTTGCTGACCGCCTCTTCCATATCAACTTCCATCAGGAAGTGAACGCCGCCGCGCAGATCAAGACCTAACTTTAAAGGTGCGCCACCAATAGCTTCTAACCAAGCCGGCGTCGAAGGCGCCAAATTTAATGCGGTTATAAAGCCATCACCTAACTTATCGCTAAGTGTTTCACGCGCAACAAGTTGATCTTCACTCGACTTTAAACGAATTAAGATCTGCCCATTTTCAAAGCTTGCGCTTTTAGGACTGATATTGGCTTGCTTTAGGAACGCTTGTACTTTATCTAAAGTAGCAAGTTCTATTTTTGCTCCACGAGTTGCGGAAACTTGAAGGGCTGGATCTTCACCGTAAAGATTCGGCGCTGCGTAAAGTAGACTTAGCAGTACAATAAAACTAAGCAGCAGATACTTCCACATAGGGTATTTATTTAACACGATACTGTCCTTTAATTAGACGCTAAAGGAAAATGAAAGACGAAGCGATCAGATCGCTTCGCCATTTTCTTAGAGTGACTTAAATTTCATTAAATTGATTTAAGTGTGCCTTTAGGTAAGACTGCACTGATAAAATTCTTTTTAATAACAATGGTATTATTTTCATTTAGCTCAACTTGAACATAATCGTTTTCAGCACTGATTTTAACCACACGGCCAACCAAACCACCTTGTGTTAAAATTTCATCTCCCTTGCTGATATTTTCCATCAGATTTTTATGCTCTTTAGTGCGTTTAGCTTGTGGGCGATAAATCATAAAATAGAAAATCCCAGCAAAAATAATCAGCATAAAAACCATTGAAAAACCACCTTGTCCTGGTGCGCCCTCAGCTGCGGCATTTGCTTGTGAAATGAATAAACTCATTTTATATCCCTTCTTAATTTTAAGTTAATGTGATTGTTATAAATCATTTTTTTAAATGAATATCATTGTAAATCGGTTAATCGTTAAGCGCTGGTTTATCTTTACCGATGCGCTTATAAAACGAGTCTACGAATTCCTCTAATGTACCTTGTGCAATGGCATCACGCAAACCTTTCATTAACCGTTGATAGTAACGTAAGTTATGGATCGTGTTTAAGCGTGCACCCAGAATTTCTCCACATTTGTCAAGATGATATAGATATGCGCGGGTATAATTTTTACAGGTGTAACAGTCACATTCTGAGTCTAAAGATGTTGTATCCTCGCGATGTTTAGCGTTACGTATTTTTATGACACCATCCGTGGTGAAAAGATGACCATTACGTGCGTTACGCGTGGGCATCACGCAGTCGAACATATCAATGCCTCGTCGAACGCCTTCAACGAGATCTTCTGGCTTACCAACGCCCATTAAATAACGTGGTTTATCCGCTGGTATTTTCGGCGTAATATACTCTAAAATTTTATGCATCTCATCTTTGGGTTCTCCCACAGCAAGTCCACCAATAGCATAACCATCAAAGCCAATTGCTGTCAAACCATCAAGAGAGACATCGCGCAGATGTTCAAAACAACCACCTTGAATAATACCAAACAGCGCATTTTGATTATCCAGTTCATCGAAACGCTTACGGCTACGCTCTGCCCAACGAAGTGATAATTTCATAGAAAGATCAGCTTCTTCTTCCGTTGCTGGATAAGGCGTGCACTCATCGAAAATCATCACGATATCAGATCCCAAATCATATTGAATCTCCATCGATACTTCCGGTGACAAAAAGACCTTGTCACCGTTAACAGGACTACGGAAATAGACCCCTTCTTCTTTGATTTTGCGCATTTTCCCTAAACTAAAAACTTGAAAGCCGCCTGAATCAGTGAGGATAGGTCCTTTCCAATTCATAAAGTCGTGCAAATCTCCATGCTGCTTAATTACCTTTTGTCCAGGTCGTAACCAAAGATGGAAGGTATTCCCAAGTAAAATTTCAGCGCCAGTGGCATCCACCTCTTCAGGTGTCATTCCTTTTACAGTGCCGTAGGTACCGACAGGCATAAAGGCTGGGGTTTCAACCGTGCCACGTGCAAACGTTAAACGGCCGCGACGAGCACGTCCATCTGTAGCTAGTAGTTCATATTTCATGCATTTCCTTATCAGATAAACAGTCTGATTGTGATTGTTAAATTATGTTGTGCTTATTTTTTAGTTAGAAACATCGCATCGCCGTAACTAAAAAAACGATACTTGTCATTTATCGCGGCTTGATAGGCGTTATCGATGTTTTCTTTACCTGAAAATGCACTCACGAGCATTAACAAGGTTGATTCTGAGAGATGAAAGTTAGTAACCATTGCGTCAACTAATTGAAATTCATAACCAGGATAAATAAAAATAGTCGTTTCTCCCAAATATGGAAGTAGCGGTTTTCCTTGCCCAAGTGATGCTTGCGCCGCACTTTCAATCGAGCGGACAGACGTTGTGCCCACGGCAATAACACGTCCCCCTCTGTTTTTGGTTGCAATGATTTTATCGACCACTTGTTGCGAAACTTCGGCTGATTCACTGTGCATTTGATGATCGAGTATATTATCAACTTTAACCGGTTGAAATGTGCCGGCACCGACATGCAAAGTAACAAAGGCAAAATCAACACCTTTTGCCTGAAGTTGATCTAATATAAGTTGATCAAAATGCAGTCCGGCAGTGGGCGCGGCAACGGCACCTGGATTTTTATTATAAACCGTTTGATAACGCTCTTTATCGGCATCTTCGTCAGGCCTGTCTATATAAGGAGGCAATGGCATATGGCCAATATTTTCTAATATTTCCAAGACACTTTTCTCATTTTCAATCAGAATTTCAAATAAGGGCCCATGACGTTTAACCATTAGCGCATCAACACACTGCTCTAAGCATAATTTGCAACCTGGTTTTGGGGATTTAGAACTTCTAACATGTGCCAGAAAGCGCTTTTCATCTAATACTCGTTCCACTAATACTTCAATTTTTCCGCCCGTTTCTTTTTCACCAAATAACCGCGCAGGAATAACACGTGTATCATTAAAAATCAGCAGATCATCTTTATTAATAAGCGCTACTATATCGGTAAAATGCAGATGATTTAATTTGCCAGTTTGACCGTCCAGTGAAAGCAAGCGACTTGATGATCGGTCAGGCATTGGGTAGCGCGCAATCAACTCTTCCGGTAATTGGAACGAGAAGTCAGAAACTTTCATATTAAGGCATCTCCGAAAAATAAATCGCATAGTGTATACCGAAATAAACTGGAAATACACAATTCAGCAAATCAGCAAATATTTAGTGGTTCAGTTGCTTGTAAATCGTACACATTCACTGTTTGTTTTTAATTTATTGTCCAAAAAAAAACACTTTTATCGGTTCGAATAGGATCGTTATTTTAAGTTGAACATACTTTAATATTGAACGTCAGGAAGGAGGGATGGGCGACTGCCACTACTATTATTTGTGCTTTTCATCAGTAATGAACAGCGAGCCCTTTATTCACAGTATAAGATAAAACGCGGTCCACGGATTAAACGCTTTGTTCTACCTCTTTAATAACTTGTGAGTCATCGAATGAATCAGACTTATGCCTTTGGCTTATTATAATGCCGGTAAACACAACACCAATACTCAACCATTGCTGCCCATTGAGTTTTTCTCCTAAAATTATAGCGGATAATATTAACGAAAAAATGGGGATTAGATTTGAGTACGCCGCAGCTGTTAATATCGATACTTTGCTCAAGGCGTAATTATATAAACCATACCCCCCTAACGTCACAAACGTGCCCAAATAAAGAATACTCAAAAGTGCGTTACTGTTATGTACTTCCGGTAGGGTGACAAAAAATAAAAAGGGTGCGAAAAATAGTGTACCACTTATTCCTTGCAGGGCAATAAGCGATAAGGGACTGTAACGGGTTGATAAATATTTTAAACTGACAGAGTAATAAGCGGCGCAGATCATCGCTAAAAACTCCAATAAATTTCCTAACAACGGATTTGGCGCTGCTGCTGAGGAGGGTGACACTAAGGTTAAGAAAATACTGCCCGCAATACACAGGGTAAAACCGATAACAATCGCCTTAGAGAGTTTCTCTTTGAGCATATAAAACGCTAAAACAGCCACTATAAGCGGTAAACAGGAAACTAATACCCCCGCCTGAGAGGCCGACGTATTTTTTAATGCATAACTTTCGAATAAAAAATAAAGACAAGGCTCTGCCAATGACATACTCAGTAGATATTTCCAGTCCCCGCGTTGATATTCAGCAATTCTTGGTGAAAATAGTTTTCAAGCTATACAAGGGCTACAAGAGATATCAAAAAACAGTTTTCGCACTAAATTTACCGATTTAGTGCCTTATTTAAATTATTTTCAATAAAAACAAAATAAAATTGAACTTTTTGCTAATTCAACGATCTGATCAAAATAATAACAAACTAATTATTTTGGTGGAAAAATGGCTTCACAACTAAAAGCGAAAAAACATCTAAATTTTAATGCGCTCAGAAAGTCATTATCTAAGTGTTTTTCTGCTGTCACAGATAAGCGCCAACAAAACAAATGTGTTTTTAGTCAACATGATGTACTGATGAGTGCATTTGCTTGTATGTATTTTCAAGATCCTTCATTACTTCATTTTCAAAAGCGACTTGAGCAAAAACATCAAAGCAATAACCTGAAAACTATTTTTGATGTCAGCAATATTCCCAGTGACAGCCAATTACGCGATGTCCTTGATAACGTACCTAGCGAGGAATTAACAAGTGTTTTTAAGGATTATTTTGAGCGACTAAGGCGACACAAACACCTAGACGCATACGCGATTTTACCTAACGTGCTGATGTGTACAATTGATGGGACACAATATCACAGCTCTAAAACCGTCCATTGTGATTGTTGTTTAACCAAAAAACATAAAAAAGGAGAGACGACCTATAGTCACGGTGTTCTGCAAGGTGCGATCATGCACCCAGATCAGAAGCAGGTGTTACCTGTTATGCCTGAAGCTATCAAAAATACGGATGGTACTAAAAAACAAGATTGTGAAAGTAATGCGGCAAAACGCTTTATCCGTAACTTACACGAAGCGCATCCCCGACAGAAGTTTATGATCTGTGGTGATGGTTTGATGTCACATCAGCCAATGATAGAAACCACAATCGATGAAGACATGCATTATTTATTTGTCGCCAAGCCAGGTGATCACACCTATCTGACTGAATGGCTAAATGCCTATCAGTCGTTGCCCACAACCGAGTCTATCGATGATAAAGGGCGTACGCATATTTATACTTGGCAGAATAATGTTCCCCTACACGGTGGTGAAAAAGCGATTCAAGTTAATTGGTTCCAATACCAGTTAAAAAATGAACACGGTAAAATAACTTATACCAACAGTTGGGTCACCGATATAGAAATAACGGTAAACAATGTAGAGCAGATGACTAAAGCAGGCCGTTGTCGCTGGAAAATTGAGAATGAATGCTTCAACACACTTAAAAATCAAGGTTACCATTTAGAGCATAACTATGGTCACGGTAATAAAAACCTTAGTTACAATATGTATTTACTGACGTTGTTAGCGTTTTATTTTCATCAGATTTTTGAATTAACTGATGGGGTATACCAAGCTTGCCGAACTTCATTCGGCTCAAAAGCGCATTTATGGGAAAACCTTAGGTCAACCATTAGAATATTGCTAGTGGATGACTGGGCACACTTAATGGATTTGTTATTAAATCCAGATCACTATGAGGTAACCGCAACAAAAACAACTTAAAAACACAGGGAGTTAGGGTAATGCACTTAACTTGTGTCGCTTGATCTGTGCCTGTTCTAAAATAAAAAATGTAGGTAAAGCACATCTAGTTGCCAAGAAAAGTAAAAAATGGCTAAAAAAGTCATTTTGTATTGCTAAATATTGAATCACCAAGAATTGCTGGTTGATATTGAAAACGCTTTACCCAGCGCCATAAAAATACACAAGTGATTAGTGTAATGGCCATTCGCAAAAAAATGACCAGTGCGGGATCATAAAAATCTATGGCGTATTTTAATGCAATAAATGAACTGCCCCACAAAAAAGTGGCGAAAATTAAGCAGAAACTGACCGGCATGGGAGGATCCAAATAAACAATGAGGAGCTAAACAATACCCGCTTTAGAAGCGATTAAAAGCGATTTTTGTCGTCATGATGAAAATTAATCTATTATTGCTTAATTTGATTATTTAAGCAGCGTATTACGATATCCAATCGCACATCACCATGCTTCCATCAGGGGGCTAAGCGTACCTATCTCTACGCCTTTAATTAATTTTTTCATTTTGCATCAATAATTTTTCACACAATAGATCAATCTTTTGGTGCAGCCTGATAATCTCAAGATCCGTCTTTAAACTAACTTTGTAATTTTCATTAATATCAAGACGATCTTTAATTGTCTGGCGGTTCTGCGACATCATTATTATCGGTGCTTGCAATGCTGCTAGCGATGATAAAACTAAATTAAGAAGAATATATGGATAGGGATCAAAAGGCTCGCTCTGTATTATCAAAAAAGCTGAGTTCACTAACATCCATGACACCAATACGATGAAAAAAATAATGATAAATGTCCATGAACCTCCAAAGGTTGAGATTTTATCCGCTAAGCGTTGCCCAAAAGTTAATTGCTCAAAAAAAACCTCATTGATATTTTCAGTAATTGATTCCCTCTCAACAATACTGTTAATAACATGTTGCTCTGATTGGCCAAGATCCTGATAGGCCGTGCCCAAAAGTGTTTTGGAAAGATTATCGATATGCTTTTTTGTCATCGGGTGTTGCCTTTTTAGCACGCAGTGCCACTTTGTAAGGTGGCTTCCTTAACTAACTCTGCGGCTTCTTTAGTGAGCAAATATTCAATCAGTGCGATTGAAAATTCAGCGGCACTGCCTGGGCCTCGGCTGGTGATAATATTACCATCTTGTACTACCCGCTCAGTCCTAAAATCAGCATTATTAATGAGATGCTCAAAACCCGGATAACAGGTAAATTTACGGCCAACTAATACGCCTGCACTTTGTAATACCAGCGCGGGAGCCGCACAGATAGCCGCAACTAATTTGCTGTCACTATTCATTTTACGAACCAACTCAATAACAGCTGTTGATTGAGCTAGATTCGCTGCTCCAGGCATGCCCCCTGGTAAAATGATTCCGTCTATATCAGCAGGCAACGAAGTAAGCGTGATATCCGCTTTAATAACGATATTATGGGCACCCGTTACATTTAATTCACCGATACTTGTTAAAATCACTTCTATTCCCGCTCTGCGAAGGAAATCAACAGGCGTGACCACTTCAACTTCTTCAAATCCATCCGGCAATAATAGCGCTATTTTCTTCATTTAAATCTCCTTAAAAAAAGTAAAAAACACACTGAGGAGTAGCTTATCTACTGATCAACGAACCATATTCATTACCCGTCAGTAAAACAGGTACACACCTTGACTCTGTCTTTGATGATAAACCACAGCAGCATCTAGGGACAGCCCCACAATCTCTAAGCACAACATTTGTACTGCTAGCAAGTAAGGAGGACAAATTTACGATGTAATGAAGAAAGGTAAGACAGCTGATTCACAAGCAACCTTAAAACAATTAAGGCTGTTTGTGGCTTGCTCGCATTTATTGATGCATTTTCAAATTAATCATACGAATAGTTGCGCTAATGCCCGCTAATACTTGGTTACTATTGATGCCTCGCGTGGTCAGCCTTGCTCCATTATCTAACCAAGTGACCAAACATTCAGTCAGTGCACTCGTCTGCCCACCAGGGGGGATACGTAATTGATAATCAAGTAACTCAGGGAAGATAAAATGCTCTTCAGCGAGTACTTTTTTCATTGCACCAATAAAAGCATCAAAGCCGCCGTTACCACTACCACTTCTTTTATAAATTTTATCATTAACACGCACGCGAATACTTACCGTCGATTCAAGATCTAAACCGGAGTTAATTGAGCAGTTTAAAAGCTCGACATAATTGTAGTCGTTACGCTCAAGCAGGTCAGCAATAATAAAAGGCAAATCATCAGCACTAATACTCGCTTTTTGGTCGCCTAATCGAACAATACGTTTCAATAATTTTTTCTGTTGATCGACATCCAAATCAATATCCATCGCCTCTAGATTTTTCGCCAAAGAGGCTTTACCGCTCATTTTCCCGAGAGCATAACGGCGCGAACGGGCGAAACGTTCAGGTGTTAGCGCAGAGATATACAACCCCCCTTTTTTATCACCATCAGCGTGGATACCACTGGTCTGCGTAAACACATCAGCGCCAACAATGGGGGCATTATCAGCAACGCGTTTACCTGAAAAATTTTCGACCATCTTACTTATGCTGTGAATTTCGCTTTCGTCAATATTAACTTTTTTGCCCAATTTATCTTGTAAAACAATTGCCACTTCCGTTAATGAAGCATTCCCCGCACGTTCGCCTAAACAGTTCATTGTACAATGAATGGAAGAAACACCGGCCTTGACCGCAAACAGTGCATTAGCAGTCGCCAGCCCATAATCATTATGAGGATGGAAATCAAACTGTAAATGCGGGAAACGGCCAACCATATCACTTAGGCTAACAAAGACTTCATCTGGAGACATCACGCCTAATGTGTCAGGCAACATAAAATGTTTGATTCCCGTATCTTGCAGCTGAGTGACCATCTCATACACATATTCAGGACTGTCTTTGTAGCCATTTGACCAATCTTCGAGGTAGATATTGACATTTAAACCTTGCAGCAGTGCATATTCTACTGTCTGTTTGATATCACTAAGATGCTCACTCAGCGTTTTACGTAACTGATCGGTGCAATGTTTTAAGCTACCTTTAGCGAGAAGATTGAGTACTTTCCCACCCGTCTGCGTTATCCAATCGACACTTAATGTATGGTCAACAAATCCTAGCACTTCAATTCTTTCAACTAAACCTTCAGCAGCAGCCCAGCGATTAAGTTTTGTTACCGCCTCTTTTTCACCATCAGAGACGCGTGCGGATGCCACTTCAATACGGTCAATTTTAAGTTTTTGTAAGAGTGCTTTCGCAATGCTGACTTTTTCAGCAGGAGAAAATGAAACCGCCTGGGTTTGCTCGCCATCGCGTAAGGTCGTATCCATTAACTGCACAGTGACATTTTTTTGCGTCATTGCCTTACTCCATCTATAAACAGGTTTAAAAATTGATTGGATGACACATCAAAGCGCAATCCAATAAATTTTCAATAAGCTAGAAATAAAAAGGCGCATCTTGTGCGCCTTTAATTACAAACTAATAAATAAACTACTTACAAAAGTTAAAAGTAGTCATTATTTCCATAACCATGGCAATGTTTGTTTTTGTTTTTCTTCAAAGGCGGTGATTTTATCTTCGTGTTTTAATGTCCAAGCTATATCATCAAGCCCATCCAACAAAGATTCTTTACGGAACGCATCAACGACAAAATTGATTTCAATACCACCTGGTGTTGTCACTTTTTGCGCTTCTAGATCAACCGTAAATTGTACACCTTCATTAGCAGCAATTTCAGCCATTAAAGCAGCTAATTGATCTTCACTAACTTTAATCGGTAAAATACTATTTTTAAAACAGTTGCTAAAGAAAATATCAGCAAAGCTAGTTGAAATAATGGTATTAAAACCATAATCAGCAATAGCCCACGGTGCGTGTTCACGAGAAGATCCACAGCCAAAGTTTTCCCCCGCGACGAGAATTTTAGCGCCCTGAAAAGCAGGCTTATTCAATTCAAAGTCAGGGTTCGGTGTTACATTATCAGCAAGAAAACGCCAGTTATGGAATAAATGAATACCAAAACCTGTACGCTCTACTTTTTTCATAAAGTTCTTAGGAATAATTTGGTCAGTATCTACATTACTGCGATCCATTAATGCCGCAATGCTAGTATGTTTAGTATATGGTTGCATTATTTATTTCCTATTTCAAATCACGAATATCAACGAAGTGGCCCGCTACTGAAGCCGCTGCAGCCATCGCAGGTGAAACAAGATGCGTACGACCACCTTTGCCTTGACGACCTTCAAAGTTACGGTTTGAAGTAGAAGCACAGCGTTGACCGTCTTTTAATTCATCACCGTTCATTGCCAAACACATTGAACAACCTGGATCACGCCATTCCCAGCCTGCATCAATAAAGATTTTATCTAATCCCTCGTTTTCAGCTTGTAATTTCACAGGGAATGAACCCGGTACAGCAATCGCCTGAACACCTGCCGCTACTTTTTTACCTTTAAGTAATTTAGCTGCTGCACGGAAATCTTCGATACGACCATTAGTACATGAGCCGATAAATACGATATCAATATTGATATCAGTCATTTTCTGACCCGCTTTAAGATCCATGTATTTAAGTGCATTCACACATGCTTGCGCTTTAACTTCATTTGTAAAATCTGAAGGAGCAGGAACAACACCGTCTACTGCAACAACTTGCTCTGGTGAAGTACCCCAAGAAACTTGTGGTGCAATATCTTCAGCTCTTAAAGTAATCGTTGCATCAAACTTAGCATCTTGATCCGATACCATCGTTTTCCAATAAGCAACGGCTGCATCCCAATCATCACCTTTAGGCGCAAAATCTTTACCTTCAAGATAATCGTAGGTTTTTTGATCTGGCGCTACAAGCCCAGCACGAGCACCCGCTTCGATTGCCATATTACATAATGTCATTCGAGCTTCCATACTCAGATCAGTAATCGTATCACCCGCAAATTCCATTACATAACCAGTACCACCAGCAGTACCCGTCACAGCAATGATCGCAAGCGCAACATCTTTCGCAGTAGCAAATTCAGAAAGCTTGCCTTCTACCTTGACTAACATGGTTTTTGCTTTGGTTTGTTGCAACGTTTGCGTTGCTAAAATATGTTCAACTTCAGAAGTACCAATACCAAACGCTAATGCACCGAACGCACCGTGAGTTGCCGTATGGCTATCACCACAACAAACCACCATACCAGGATGTACAAACCCATGCTCAGGTACAACAATATGGATAACACCATTATTTTTACTGTCTAAACCGTACAGGTTAATATTATGAGTCGCGCAGTTAGCAGCCATTGTATCAACTTGCTTTTTAGCAATAACATCAACAATGTTGGTACGATCCACAGTAGGGACACAGTGATCGATTGTCCCCAGAATACTATGTCTATTACGAATAGAACGACTTTGCAGTTTTAGCCCTTCGAATGCTTGAGGGCTTGTCACTTCATGCATCAAGTGTCTATCAACAAATAATAGTGGAGATCCCGACTCTGGCTCATAAACCAAATGCGCATCCCAGATTTTTTCATACATTGTTTTAGTCATCATTTTCCTTACCACGCTATATGCTTTTGCTAATACAATCTGTCATCCGTTGATAGATACCAAATGGGAATCATTATCAGAGAAAAATTGTTTGAGGTTTCCAGAAATGTCATTCTAATTGATCAGCATCAATCTCACAAGATAGGACCTAAAAAATCATTTCATTAATGCTTATTTATGCACTAAATTCCAGATTATATGCGAAAAAAAACCAAAAGCATTCATTTACAACGCACCTGCTTGTGAACTAATGAGCTAGCGATGATCGAACTATCATTAATATCAATGGATGATTTTCAATTAATTCCGTAAGATATGCGCTAATTAATTTTATCTCTGGGAGCATCTATGCAATTTGACATCATCACAACACAAGCGCAATTGCATGAATTTATAGTAACACTTGACGATAGCCCTATTTCACTCGATACAGAATTTGTTCGTACCCGTACCTTCGTTGCTAATCTTGGTTTACTACAAATTTCACAAAATGAAAAAATAACTTTAATCGATCCAATAGCAATCAGAGATCTCTCTGAATTTTGGATGGCACTTGACGGGAAAAATTGTATTTTACATGCCAGTAGTGAGGATTTAGAGATTATTCGTGATCATAAAGGAGATCTCAACTTCACACTGTTCGATACGCAAGTAGCTTGTGCTTTCTTGAACTTAGGGGCCTCAATAGGTTACGCCAAAATGGTTGAAGCACTTCAAGGTGTCATCGTTGATAAAGGCGAATCGCGAACAGACTGGTGCGCCCGTCCTTTAACAGCTAAACAGGTAACCTATGCAGCTGCCGATGTACTACATTTACAGCCTTGCTTAGCTAAATTACAGCAACAACTTAAAGATAAAAAGATGACCCTGTTTTTTGAACAAGAGTGCCAAACTATTCTTGATCTTAAAATGAAAAAAACAGATCCAGAGAATGCCTATAAATCCCTTAATAACTTATTTAAATTAGATAGGCAAGGTCTTGCGATTATTAAGGCATTGGCAAAGTGGCGTTTATTAACGGCACAACAACGCAACTTAGCACTGAACTTTGTTATTAAAGCGGATCACTTGTGGTTACTAGCTTATTATCGCCCCAGTAGTAGTGAAGATCTGCGCCGTTTAAATTTATTACCCAGTGAAATCCGCATTCATGGAGAAGCAGTACTGCAAATAATCACTGCAGTAATGCAACAAGATGAAAACAGTTACCCCCCTTTTATATCACGTTTAGTCGATTTTCCGGCATATAAGAAAACCTTCAAATCGATGCGCGAAAAGATTCAACTCTGCGCTGGACAATATGAACTTCCTCTTGAGTTGATTGCTTCAAAACGTATCATTGATGAGTATTTAAGCTGGTTATGGAAGCTCGATCAGACTCAAAAAGAAAGCGCTGACAAGCCAAAATTATTAACTGGCTGGCGATTTGAGCTGATCGGTCATCAATTTGATCACTAATGGCATAGCAAATTCTAATTGGGTTTGTTAATAGACCCAACAGTATTTGTGTAAAGTCTGCGTTATAGATTTATGCTATCCTTTTTTATTAAAAGCACAGTTGTTATGCCTAACTTAAAATCATGGTTACAAAACTTTAATATATATACTGAGAAACGCGTTGCCATTTTATTCTTTCTCGGTTTTTCTTCCGGATTGCCGCTACTTTTAATATTTACAACACTCGGATTATGGCTACGCGGCGCAGGTATTAGCCTTGAGAATATAGGCTATTTCAGTTGGATACCACTAGCGTATGGCTGGAAATGGATTTGGTCCCCGCTAGTTGATCGTTTCTCCATTCCATTATTAACACGCTGCTTAGGCCGCAGACGGGCTTGGTTACTGCTCTCGCAAATCGCTATTGTTTTGGCAATCATAGGTATGGCGAAGAGCGATCCACAACAAAATTTAACTTCGTTCGTTATCTTTGCATTGATTGTTGCCTATAGCTCTGCCACCCAAGATATTGTGATTGATGCTTTCCGAATTGAATCAGCACCAGAGAAGTATCAAGCAGCGATGGCCGCAGCTTATATGACAGGTTACCGCATAGCGATGATGGTCGCTGGCGCTGGGGCTTTACTTATTGCCGCTTGGGCAAGTGATGGTGACGCGTATCAATTATCGGCTTGGTCCACCGCCTATTTGGTGATGGCTGGCTGCATGGGAGTAGGTATTATAACTACTTTTATATGCCATGAGCCCGAGTATATAAATAAGCAAAAAGATCATAATGCACAGATTGAATCGCAACTTAGATATCAGCGTTTACCACAGACTATCGCGCACTTTTTAGCCTGGCTAGACATCGCAATTGTCGCGCCTTTTACAGACTTTTTCCAACGTTATGGCAAACCAGCTGCCGTTATCTTATTGCTCATAGGTACTTACCGAATATCCGATATTGTGATGGGAGTAATGGCTAACCCATTTTATCTTGATATGGGATATACCTTAGGAGAAGTTGCCGCTATCTCTAAAGTGTTCGGCGTTATTATGACCTTGCTCGGTGCGGCGCTAGGCGGTGTATTATTAAGCCGTTACAGCACTTATTCTATTTTATTTCTAGGCGCCTTTTTAGTGGTAATAACTAACTTTATCTTCGCTGTTCTGGCTTTTGTAGGAAAAGATATCGCGTTATTAACCCTTATCATTTCCATGGACAATATCAGTGCAGGCATTGCCACGACCGCATTTATTACTTATATATCTAAGCTCACCAATATCGAGTTCTCAGCAACACAATATGCGCTGTTTAGTTCGTTGATGCTGTTGTTCCCGAAATTTATTGCTGGTTTTTCAGGGATCTATGTGGAAAGTTTTGGTTATATTGCTTTTTTTGTCGGATCGGCATTAATTGGTGTGCCGGTTCTGGGGTTGATTTTGTTACTCAAGAAAATGATAAAAGATTAAAAATTCCTACATATGTCCAATTCACTTCAAGAAGCAGATTCACAGCGTCGCCTCAATACGCACAAAAGCATAACATGATGATCTTGAGTACTGAAAGTGTTTACACTGAAGTGCACTTTTAGGACTTTCTCATTTTCGTCCCCCCTACACTATTGGGGGACGCGTGCAATTGCGCTAAATTGCGAACTACAGGTCAAAATCCTGTTTTCGTTGAATGTTGTCTTCATACTCTTGTCGCGCTGTCGAAATTTCATCAAGCACATTGCTTACATTGGTTATTTCATCTTTCTCAAAAAATTTGCCCGTTAATACCGTACTGGCTGATAATAAGCCCTTTTCATATAATGCCCATATTTCCTGACCATATTTACTTTGCGCTAGTTGAGGTGCAAATTGCGCGTAATAACGGGTCATATTATCTACATCACGTAATAACATTTTCTTGGCATTATTATTGGCAGATGCATCGACCGCTTGTGGTAAATCAATTATTACCGGCCCCCTCTCATCAACTAATACATTAAACTCCGATAAATCACCGTGTATAATGCCAACGTTCAACATAGATACAATAAAACTCATTATTTCAGTATGATCTTCGAGTGCTTGCTCTTCTGACATAGAGATATCATTCAAACGAGGAGCAGCAGAGCCATCTTCATCAGTGATCAAATCCATTAAAAGCACACCTTCGAAGCAACCATAGGGTTGCGGCACACGCACACCAGCTTCTGCTAATTTATACAATGCATCCACTTCAGCATTTTGCCAAATATTTTCTTGTTGCTCGCGACCAAACTTAGAGCTTTTTTCCATCGCCCGAGCACGACGGCCACTTCGGACTTTACGCCCCTCACTATATAACACAGCTTGTTTGAAACTACGTTTACTGGCTTCTTTATATACTTTTGCACAACGAATAAAATCGCCACACTGCACTATATAAACGGTGGCTTCTTTACCACTCATCAACTGTTGTAAAACACTGTCGACTAAACCATCGTCAACGAGCGGTTGTATTCTTTTCGGTATTTTCATGTTCTGTTTGTACTTTATAAATAATGATAAAAAATAAAAGCCAATGCTTTTTACTGCTTTGAATCGATTTTACTACATATTTTATACTGCTTGATGTTGTTCTTTTCGGTATAAAAAATTAGCCAACTTGATACCTCAAACAATCTTCTGGTTAAGCTACTTTGCGCTGTTTTTCAGCAAAGTTTATCTTCAACATATGTTATGCAATATTATCTCCCTGCGTATAAGTATCTCTTATGAAGGATGACTTGTTCTATTCTCCAATCATCCCTACACAAGCAAATGCCACTTTACATTTAAGCTGGAAGGTAGTTAATAACGCTTTCAAAGGGAAAATATAAAACCGAGCATAATTAGCGATCATAGCATAAACCAGAGAGCAAAAATGTTTAATTATTCGTTCTATTAATCAACGAGGTGCGGTTATATCCCTATCTCACTTTAATATGCAAAATCAGCACTCAGATGCTAGGCATCAAATGAGGCATAGTGGTACTACATTGCTATTTTAGAACAATGCAAATGCGTGCTGCTTCGCTTACCCGCTCTTTATGCAATAAGACAAGTGGTATGTAAAGAAAAACCTAGCGAGGCTCAGCGACTATCTCCTCACTTTCTGACGCTTCGCCCTGCATCACCATTATTTCCACACGGCGATTTCGACGACGATCGGCTTTAGTTTTATTCTTGGTCAAGGGTTTGCTATTTGCGTATCCCGCCACTACTAGCTTTTTATCTTTCATTCCCCTTACTTTCAACATCTCATGGGCAACCGACACCGCTCGCTGAGCAGACAAATCCCAATTGGAACTATACAGCTCTGATCTGACCTGTTCATTGTCAGTGTGACCGGAAATAGTAACTACACCAGGTACATCCACTAATATTTTAGCGACTTTCTCGATTACAGGTCGAAAACGAGGTTGTAAAAATGCAGATCCTGATGGGAAAGCCCCTTTTTCGCGTACGCGAATAATTAACTGTTGTCCAAGCGATTCAATTTCTATCGCTCCATCTTCAATCTCTTCGCGCAATTCATTGGCGACTTTTTTTGCTAAACCATGCTGTGCAGATACTCCTGGTGCGGGTGTAAAGTCCTGCAATTGTGTTTCCTCTGAATCATTTTGCTTCTCTTGCATTGGCGATTCTTCTTTTTGTCCTAGCGCATCTGTATCGGCGTTCGCATCAGCAATATTATCAGCCTGTGCGTTTTCTTTTTCTGGTGTCGCCACTTTGCGTTCTTTTACATTTTCCTGGCCGCCAACGCGGTTTGAATCTCCGTCTTGAAAGTCCAACTTCGCTTTTGTTACCTCAATGGTTTGCTGCATAATCACTTCAATGGGGGTAGGATCCGGTTTACCTGGTGTAAACTCCTGAGCGATAACAGAAGTACCCTTGGGGATATCTTTCACTTCCAGCATCGATTGCACACCAAAGGCATACTTCATTGACCCTGCGATCTGTTTGAATTTAAGTACATCCATTTCTGAAAATGAAAGCAATAAAACAAAGAAACACATCAGTAATGACATCAAGTCCGCAAATGTCCCCATCCAAGCGGGAAGTCCCTCAGGCGGACACTTACACTCTTCTTGCATTATTCTGCACCTGTTTCGTCAGTAGTATTAATATTACGTTTAGATTCAGGCAAATAATTACGCAATACGCCCTCAATAACACGTGGGTTTTGGCCGTCTTGAATACCCAACACGGCATCAAGAATAAGACTGCGATTAAGCTTTTCCTCTGCAGATCTTAGTTTCAATTTATCTGATATCGGAATACAGACCATATTAGCAACCATTGCGCCGTATAATGTCGTTAATAAAGCGACCGCCATTGCGGGCCCAATAGATTTGGGATCATCCATATTAGACAGCATAGCTACTAGCCCAACTAAGGTACCAATCATCCCCATCGCAGGTGCAACATCGCCAAACTGCTTGAATATTTCGGCACCCACTTCATGACGATCCGACGTTAAGCGAATATCATTTTCTAATGTTGCCCGTACCACATCGGCATCATGCCCATCGACGAGCATATCCACTCCTTTTTGCATAAAAGGGTGACGAATCTCAGCTTCTTCTAGTGCTAAAAAACCGCCTTTACGCGCAGCATCAGCCATCTCAACCGATTTAGTAATCAACTCCTCAGCTGAGTCAGATTTAAACATAAACGCTTTGGCTGCTATCTTTACTGCGCCTAAAAATTGCGCCAGATTGTATTTCATCATGACAACAAATAACGAGCCACCAAATACGATTAAGATGGATGTGACATCAACAAACATGCCGACAGTTCCACCCATCATCATGGCCATAATAACAAAGCCAAAAGAACCGATTATTCCAATTAGGGTTGCTAAATCCACAAAATTTTCCTTTAAAATGACAAACCACTATGTGGCGAAGAGTATAGCTTTTTTCTATTTAAATTAATGTTAACCATTTATACTGTTTAGCAATTATTTTATCTTCAGTCTGAAATGGATCACAAGTTTACTGTTTATTAACTATTTATATTAACGGTAATTGACTTATTGTGATGTCACGGTACCCTTAAAACTCTTTTACAATAATAGAGAACAATATGGCATTGAAAAAACCTGAAAATATGCTTTACGAAGAAGCAATTAATGAATTAGAGCATATTGTCGGCCAGTTAGAAATAGGTGAATTGCCTTTAGAAGAAGCACTAAAACAGTTTGAACGAGGCATCTCTCTGGCAAGAAGTAATAGCGGAAAATTACAAAAAGCACAACAGCAAGTCAATATATTGATGCAGCAAGATGCACAGGCCCCTCTTCAAGAATTTAATGAATAATAAAAATATATGAAACAATTTGAAACTACGCTTAATCAATACCAACAGCGCGTAAATGAGCAATTAAACCAGTACATCAATATCAGTGATCCAATTTCTGACTCACTCAATAGTGCGATGGAATATGGTGCTTTATTAGGTGGAAAGCGTGCTCGTCCTTTTTTAGTTTATGCCGTCGGTGAGATGCTTGGTTCAACATTGGAAAGCTTAGATCCTTTGGCCTGTGCGGTTGAATGTATCCATGCCTACTCGCTTCTTCATGATGATCTTCCGGCAATGGACGATGATGACCTTCGCCGCGGCCAACAAAGCTGCCATAAAAAATTTGATGAGGCGACAGCTATCTTGGCGGGCGATGCACTGCAAAGTTTAGCCTTTGATATCATCTCAATGCCAACTCCATTCATTGACAGTAAAATACAGTTAAGAATGATCAACTGCCTTGCCAAAGCAGCTGGCGACCACGGCATGTGTGCTGGACAAGCACTAGATTTAAAAGCTGAAAATCAACAGGTAGATCTAATCACATTAGAAAATATCCATAACGCAAAAACAGGAGCCTTAATACAAGTTGCCGTTGAGTTAGCCGCATTAAGTAAAGCAGACTTACCCGCCGCGCATTATCAATTACTAGCAACTTATTCAAAGTCTATCGGTTTAGCTTTCCAAGTTCAGGACGATATTTTAGACGTTATCGGAGATACTACTATACTGGGTAAACCACAGGGTTCCGACACTACTCATAATAAATCAACTTATCCGGGTTTGTTGGGGTTAGAGCAAGCAATCGAAAAAGCGCAATTACTTTACCAAGAAGCACTTCATGCTTTGTCTCAATTGCCTTATAATACTAAGTTGCTAGAGTCATTTGCTCAGTACATCATCAAACGAGATAGATAATTTACAATTATTGTACTTCACCGCTAATTTAATATTAACGGTTCTTTCTTTTTATTCTATTTATAAACGCGACGATTATTTATGCCTTTGGATTTAAAAAACTACCCTTTGCTTGCAAGCGTTAATTACCCTGAAGATCTGCGTTTACTAAAAAAACAGCAATTGCCTAAATTTTGTGATGAATTACGCCTTTTTCTGCTCAATAGCGTTAGCCAGAGCAGTGGTCATTTAGCATCAGGACTCGGTGTTGTAGAACTGACCGTTGCACTGCATTATGTTTATAATACCCCCTTTGATCACCTTATCTTTGATGTTGGTCATCAAGCATACCCACATAAAATACTCACGGGTCGCCGTGACAAAATGAGTAGTATTAGAACATTTAAAGGATTACATCCCTTTCCGTGGCGAGAGGAAAGTGAGTATGATGTATTAAGTGTTGGCCACTCATCAACGTCAATTGGCGCCGCATTAGGCATGTCCATTGCTGCCGAGAAAGAGCAACTCGGCCGTAAAGTCGTCGCTGTTATTGGCGATGGTGCAATTACAGCAGGTATGGCCTTTGAAGCACTAAATCATGCAGGTGCGCTGCATAACGATATGCTAGTCGTACTTAACGATAATGAGATGTCCATATCAGAAAATGTCGGGGCATTGAATAATCACTTAGCTAAAATTTTATCGGGCGATCTCTACACACAACTCCGCGAGGGTAGTAAAAAAGTACTATCAACTATTCCCCCCATTAAAGCATTAGCAAAACGCACGGAAGAACATATCAAAGGAATGGTTTCGCCCGCGACAATATTTGAAGAATTTGGCTTTAATTATATTGGTCCGATGGATGGCCATAATGTCATTGATTTGGTCGATACGCTGCGTAATATGCGTAATCATTCAGGACCTCAATTTCTACATATAATGACCAAAAAAGGCAAAGGTTATAAACAAGCGGAACTGGATCCTATTCTTTATCATGCAGTCCCCAAATTTACCCCCGATCAGGCACTTCCAAAATCAGCACCGAGCTCACCAACATTTTCACAAGTGTTTGGCGATTGGTTGAATGATATGGCAGACCATGATGACAAGCTAGCGGCAATAACACCGGCTATGAGTGAAGGATCTGGAATGGTGAGTTTTTCTAAACGCCACCCTGATAAATTTTATGATGTTGCAATTGCAGAGCAGCACGCAGTCACTCTTGCAACAGGTATGGCAATTGCGGGCTTACATCCGGTCGTGGCTATTTACTCCAGTTTTTTACAGCGTGCGTATGATCAACTGATTCATGATGTTGCGATTCAAAATCAAGGCGTCTTATTTGCTATCGACAGAGCTGGTATTGTCGGTGCTGATGGCCCCACTCATCAAGGTGCTTATGATTTAAGCTTTTTACGCTGTGTGCCCAATATGGTAGTCATGGCTCCCTCCGATGAGCAAGAGTGCCGAAATATGCTCTACACAGGGTATTTACTTGAGCGCCCCGCCGCAGTTCGCTATCCTCGGGGTGTTGGCAGCGGCATAAAAGTAGATAAACAGATGAAAAAATTACCAATAGGCGAAGCTAAGATTATTTATGAAGGCCAGAATATGGCTATTCTCTGTTTTGGTACCTTACTGCAGCAAGCGTTACCTGTCGCACACAAACTAGGCGCGACACTAGTTGATATGCGATTTGTTAAACCTATTGATAAACTCTTACTTGATCGACTGAGCAGTACACATACACAATTTGTTACCTTGGAGGAAAATAGTATTGCAGGTGGTGCGGGGTCAAGTGTTAATGAGTATTTTATGGCTCAAAAAATAAATATTCCAGTCTTAAACCTCGGTTTACCGGATCAATTTATTGAGCAAGGCACTCAAAAAGAGATCTACCAATTACTTGGCTTGGACAGTGATGGGATTGAAAAGCAAATCAAAGCTTATTTTGCTTAGTCAATAACGGCGAGTAAGTGCCAATAGGGAATACCGTTTACAGAGAAGATCGTTGCTAAATTATACTTGCTTTCTGTTGCCCATATCTGATTTTGGAAGAATAAGGGGATGAGACGATGCTCTTGGAGCATCTTTTCAAAAAATAACGCTTGTGCATTGATAGACTCAGTAATTTTCCCTTCATTAAAGAGCTCGCTGATATATCCTGATAAGACGCTATCAACGAATAGATCTTGATATATATTATCACGATCTAGCAAAGACGATTGCCAAACGGACAGGGTGAAATCATAATCAAGCAGTTGTTTCTTCCAATCCTGAATGTCGGTCACTTCAGTAATTATTAGTTTTATGCCCACCCTTTTCATCATATACACTAAAGCCTTAGCAACTTGCGGTGTATTACCTATTTCATCAACTAAAACCAATAAGGTCAGATTTGCAGGCATGGTTATTTTACTAAATAGATATTTTGCTCTGGGCACATCGTAGACAGGCAACTGAGGGTTAGGCAGTTCAATTTTCACTTGCGAAAAAGGCAAAAATGTCGAGTTAACACGCCCCATTCCATTGAGAATATGTTTTACCATTCCTTCTTGATTGATTGCTAAATGTACTGCATTTCTTGCCACGCTGCGTTTAAAAGCCAGCGTACGTTTATCGTTAATTGTTAAGAATACGACATTCGAGACGTTCACCTCGACCAACGACTTGGTCGCTAAAAAACGCACTGTATCAAGTGTTTTATTCGAAACTGACGCGCTAATATCAACATCGTTCGCGAGCAGCGCAAACTGACGTGAATTGGCTGATTTTATTTTAATAAAATTAAGTTCTTTAATTGCCGTCTTTCCCCAGTAGTTTTTATTACTGATGACATGAAGATGCAAAGCAGGCTCATATTGTTTAATCTGGTAAGGTCCGGTACCTGAAATAGATAATTTATCGTATTGCGTCATCACCCTCGGCTGCGCTTTATTTGCCTCTATTTTATGACCGCGATAAAATTCTCCATCTAACACAAAAAAATGCGTTAAATAGTCTAAAAGTTGCCCTTGCGATAAATTACTATGCACATCAAATGTATATTGATCAACACGCACAATTGATTTAATACCTTCAAAAAAACGCCTCGATTTAGGCTCTTTTAAAATGGCTGAAAATGTCCAAATGATATCCTTACTACTGAGATAATTACCTGAATGAAATTTGATTTTTTTCTTTAAATAAAAACGGCTAACACCAGGCTTAATGGTCTCCCATTTTCTTAACAAGCGACTTTCTAACTCCTGCTTATCAGTCCAACGAAGCAACGGATCAAAAAACAGATGTAAATATTGTAATTCAGGGGGGTTGCTCGCATAAGGAGAAAAAAACACAGGAATATCATCGACAGCTATCTGTACTGTCTTAACATCTTGGTTAGCTTGGTTTTTCTCAATAGCATTGACAAATAATACAGGCAGCAGCAAGGAAAATATAAAGACGTATGATAAACAGCGAAGCATCGACTTAACCATACAAATGAATTAAAAATTGCAGCACGATAGCAGAAAATAGTCCGGCAACGATATCATCAATCATAATACCCAGACCACCTCCGACTTTTTTATCTAACCAGCTAATCGGGTATGGCTTAATAATATCGAAAAAACGGAAGAGAACAAAACCAACAATTGCCCACTTAATGCTAAACGGCACCATCACCATCGTTATCCAATAACCAACAAATTCATCCCAGACAATAGATTTATGGTCATGCACGCCCATATCACGACTGGTAATATGGCAAAGCCAAAAACCCAGCAAGCTACTGGCCACTAAAATAACAATATATATATCTAGCGATAAGAACGACATCAGATAATAAAAGGGTACTGCCGCTAAAGTGCCAAATGTACCCGGTGCTTTACTTGCCAAACCACTACCAAAACCAACAGCCACAAAATGGATCGGGTTACTTAATCTTAATCCGTGTAAATCATCGCGTTTCATAATGTTAATTCTCACCTTGTCTAAAATGATCCCACCCATGTAGCGCAAGAGAAACGCTTTTATGATGGTCAAATAACTCAATTAATGGTGTTTGCAACGTGGTTACAGCCCCTATCACAGTGACAATAGGCGTTTTAATTCTACCTTTTTCGATAAGCAGGTTTAACTGCGCAAGATGATCGACACTAATCGTAAATAGTAATTCATAATCATCCCCTCCGGTTAAGGCATATTGATATGCAGCATATTGATTTAAAGTACCAATTTGCACCTCTTCGCGCAATGAATCTGACAATGGTAATCTTTCAAGGTCAAGCTTTGCTGAACAATGTGACGCCATTAAAATATGCTTTAAGTCTTGTGTTAAACCATCGGAAAGATCAATACAGCTTGAAGCTAAACCGCGGAGCAAAATACCCAGTTCAATACGGGGTTCAGTTAACTCTAAGGCATTTATAAAAACACGATCTTTTGCGGCCGTAATTTTTTTTAGCTTACACGCAAGCCCTAATCCAGCATCACCTAAATGACCGGAAACACAGATAAGATCGCCAACAACAGCATGGTCACGTTGCAATGCCTGACCGCGCGGAATGATCCCTTTAACAGAAACCGTAATTGATAAGGGTCCTTTAGTTGTATCTCCACCGACCAATGAAACGTTAAACTTATCCGCTATTTCAAAAAAACCGCGAGAAAATTCAGCAAGCCAAGGTGCATCCACTTCTGGTAACGTAATAGCAAGAGAAACCCATTTAGGTGTTGCTCCCATTGCCGCTAAATCACTAAGATTTACAGCAAGTGCTTTACAACCTAAACGGTAGGGATCAACATCAGCAAAAAAATGTACATCACCAACCAGAGTATCTGTACTCACTGCGAGATGATGGCCGTCAGGTAAATCTAAGATGGCGCAATCATCCCCAATCCCCAGCACTACCCCGGCCTGTGTCGCGCTTCTGTCTTTAAAGTAATGACCGATCAAATCAAACTCGGTTAAACTCATTTGCGATTTAACTTTAATATGCGTTTTGAAGGTATCTTTTCACCTTCCGCTATTTTACTGTTTTTATTGATAAATATTTTTTTAGGGGCGCGTGGATTATTTTGTTTATTCAATCCGCGAGGCCGAACTTCGGCATTTATTACTGTCGACTTTGCTTTAGGCTGCGCTGTATTCACTGCCGTTTTAGAAGAACAAGAAACTGCTTGGTTAATTTCAGCCATTTCACGATCAGTCAGATTACGCCATTGTCCCGGTCTTAATTTATCTAAGGTCACTTTCATAATACGCGTACGTTTAAGCGCAATCACTTCATAACCGAGATACTCACACATGCGACGGATTTGACGATTTAAACCTTGCGTCAATACAATAGTAAAAACAAAGCGGCTCTGCACTTTAACACTGCAAGGTTCCGTAATCGTATCTAGAATAGGGACTCCACGTTGCATCCGCTCTACAAAGCGTTCACTAAGTGGTTTATCGACGGTCACTAGATATTCTTTGTCATGCGCATTTTCTGCACGAAGGATTTTATTAACAATATCGCCGTCACTGGTTAAAAAGATTAAACCTTCAGAAGGTTTATCTAATCGGCCGATAGGAAAAATACGATCTTTATGGCCGACCGCATCGATAATATTGCCATGCACATCTCGTTCCGTAGTACAGGTAATGCCTATCGGTTTGTTATAAGCGATATAGACACGATCGGCGAGGTTAGCCGCAATTGCTTTGATGCGTTTACCGTTAACAAACACTTCGTCGCCAGGCTGCACTTTTGTGCCCAGTTCGGGGATCTGACCATTTATTTTTACGCGATTCTGTTCAATTAATTTATCCGCTTCTCGACGAGAGCAGAAACCTGAATCACTAATAAATTTATTCAGCCGCTTTTCATTGCTTGTGTCCACACTATCATCCCATGTTTATCATTTCAGACCCAAGCTACTTGGATCTGTGTGCTGGATATTATACTTAAGCTGTTTGGAAATGCGAATTTCTCCGGTGCATAAAAACACACCATAAAAGTCATCAGCAGTGAGTTATCGGCACGCAGTAAACTTCTGATAACCATTTTAGCGCAAGCAGATAATTTCAAGAGCCGTTCTATTATTTTTAGATAAAAAAAAAGCCTCACAAAATGTGAAGCTTTTATTTGAAATTGGTGCCCGGAGCGAGACTTGAACTCGCACACCCATAAGGCGAGGGATTTTAAATCCCTTGTGTCTACCGATTCCACCATCCGGGCGATTATCTGACTGTTGCCAGATAAGTGCCGCAAAGTGTATAGAATTCCACATGAAGCACAAGTCATTAAGGGGAAATAATTGAACAAAACAGTCCAACTGCTTGTAAATCAGACAAATATGATTTTTCTACCTGTATTGATTTCTTTCTTAATTTTTTTAATGGATAGCTGGCGGAATGCAACATTCTTCCATACAATTGTTTTGTAAAGGGCTCGAACTCTCGGGCAAAATTTCACTATCAGCCCAGATTCAAATACATGACTAGCTGAACTCAATTAAGGTTAAATAACATGCTCATCAGACAGAAATTAATGATTAATACTGGGGTGTTTATCATCAGTATGGTAGCAATGCTGTCGTTAATGAACTTCTCTTCTTCATCCCTCCAAAAAGATATTTCAATTGCCCAAGATCTCGGGAAAATAGAGTCCAATGTGCTTCAGTTAAGGCGCAATGAAAAAGATTTTATTGCTCGTAAAGAGGGACAATACCTCGATACGTTTAATACAAATATAGCTGTGTTAAATAAGGATATTGATAGCATCAGTAAAGAGCTACAATCAATAGGGGTATCAACAACCGAAACGCAACAACTAAAAAAAGTCTTAGCTGAATACCAAAGCCATTTTTCCGCACTCGTGAATGCGCAAAAATCGATTGGCTTTAATGCCAATAGCGGTTTATATAAGAAACTAAGAGAAGCGGTGAACATTGCAGAACTTGCTATCGGAGATGTTGATTACCGAGCATTGAGTATGATGCTTAAGCTAAGGCGAAGTGAAAAAAACTTTATGCTCCGTTTTGAAGATAAATACGTTAAAAGTTTTCAAGATGACTTTATAAACCTTGATAATACTATTTATAAAAGCTACCTACCTGATTCACAAAAAAGAACGATTAACGATGCCTTAAAAATTTATCATGATGCGTTTTTATCTTTAGTCAAAGAACAAAAAGTACTCGGTTATAACGCTAATGAAGGATTACAAAAACAGATGCGGGAGAGTGTTCATAAAGTTGACATTCTGCTTGCCACTGTTATAAAAAAAGTAAATCGAGCCGTCACTGAATATGTCAGTTTTATTGAAAAACTAACATATAGCGTTTTCACGATAGCTATCATAATAGCAACTTTGATCTCATGGTTCTTAGGAAAGGGAATTATTCAAGGCATTACATTAATTAAAAATTCAATGGTAAGAGCCGCTGAAAGTAATGATTTAACAATTCATATTGAATCCAAAAATAAAGATGAATTGGCTGATATGGCGAATGCATTTAACAATATGCTCAAAAACTTCCAGCATTTGATAATTTCAGTCAATCAAACAGTCATGAGTGTAAATAACGCAACCAGCACGTTAGTCTCTAATATTCAGCAAGCAAATGCGGGTGTCGCATCGCAAATGCAAGAAACCGATATGGTTGCCACGGCCGTAACGGAAATGGTGGCGACCATTGAAGAGATAGCCAGTAATACAACCGATGCCGCAGATAAAGCACAACAAACAAATGTAAATGCAAATAAAGGCAGAGAAGGTGTTGACCTCACCATTAATCAAATCAAAGTACTTTCTAATAAATTAGTAGCCTCAGAATCGGTGATCAATGAGCTTGCAAAAGATAGTCAAACTATCGGATCTGTACTTGATGTTATTCGTGCTATTGCGGATCAAACCAATTTACTCGCGCTCAATGCAGCGATAGAAGCGGCACGTGCAGGAGAACAAGGAAGAGGCTTCGCGGTTGTTGCTGATGAGGTTCGTTCATTAGCTAGCCGCACGCAGGAATCAACAAAAGAGATTGAACATATTATTGATAAACTGCAAACAAGAACCCAGGGTATTGTTGTGCTCATGAGCGAATGCCGTAAAGAAGGAGAAGAAAGTACGACACAAGCATCGGAAGCAGGTCGTATGCTGGAGGAAATAAATAACGATGTCGTAAATATCATGGATATGACGACCGCCATTGCCACTGCTATTCAGGAACAAAGTGCAGTCGCCTCAGAAGTCAACCGCCATATTGTATCTATTCGAGATGTAGCTGAAATCGCAAGTGAATCAGCACAGCAAAACGAGCAGATGAGTAGTGAATTAACACAGCAGGCGACTGTATTAACCAGTGAAATAAAGCGCTTTACTATCTAGTTTAGGTAAGCCAATACAAACCGAAATTAGAAAAGGCGAATAAAAAATATCTATTCGCCTTTTTTATTTCATCGAGTTTCTTATTCGATTAGAAACGAGTTAATCTCCTCCTCTGTGGCATGGCGCACATCAACACCTTCAACAAGATAAAGGGTTTGTTCGCAAATATTTTTACACCGATCTCCAATTCGTTCTATTGCCCGTGCCGCTGCCAGTACTTTTAAAATATTAGGAATGATACGCGGATCTTCCATCATAAACGTCATCAACTCACGGACGATGCTTTCATACTGACGATTCACTTTTTTGTCTTGGTTATGCGCCATAATCGCCGCTTTTAAATCTAAGCGCGTGAAAGCATCTAGTGTGTTATGTAACATCTTTAAGACTATCTGTCCCATATTCTCCAAACCGATCAACGATGGCCCGACTTGCCCATGATTTTCAATCACCATACGGGCTATAGATACCACGCCGTCACCTACCCGCTCTAATTCCGTTATACTTTTCATGATAGTCAGTATTAAGCGCAAATCACTCGCAGCAGGTTGTCGCTTAGCGATAATGCGCGAGCACTCCTGATCAACATTTGATTCAAATTGATTAACCTCCTTATCTTTCGCAATAATCTGCTGAGCAAGTTCAATATCATTATCCGCCATCGCTGCTAATGCATCTCCAAGTTGCTTTTCAATCAGCCCCCCCATCTGCATCACTTGATTACGAACGCTTTCTAATTCACTATTAAACTGCCCTGAAATATGGCGATTAATATTCAAATTTTCCATTATCTATTCCTCGATTTTGTTAACCGTAGCGTCCCGTTATATAGTCTTCGGTCTGTTTTTGCGTCGGTGTAGTAAACAGGGTATTAGTATCTGAATACTCAATTAATTTACCCATATACATAAAAGCGGTTTGATCTGAAACCCGCGCAGCTTGCTGCATATTATGAGTGACTATCACTACTGTGAATTTTTCTTTTAGCTCAGAGATCAACTCTTCAATGGTCAGTGTTGAAATGGGATCAAGCGCCGATGTTGGCTCATCAAGTAGCAATACCTCAGGATCAATCGCCACCGCACGCGCTATGACTAATCGTTGTTGCTGACCACCAGAAAGACCAAATGCATTATCATGCAAACGATCTTTTACTTCATTCCATAGCGCAGCACTGCGCAATGAATTTTCAGCGGCTTCATCTAATCTACGACGATCTTTAATCCCCTGCAAACGTAAGCCATAAATAACATTTTCATAAATGGATTTCGGAAAAGGATTGGGCCGTTGGAATACCATACCGACACGACGGCGTAGTGCCGCTACATCTACCGACTTATCGTAAATATTAGAGCCCTGTAAGGCAATATTCCCTTCTACACGACAAATATCAACCAAATCATTCATACGGTTAATACAGCGTAGTAAGGTTGATTTACCACAGCCTGATGGGCCAATAAAGGCGGTTACTTGACCCTTAGGTATTTTCATCGACACATCAAATAGTGCCTGTTTATCACCGTAATAGAGATCTAAATTTTTAATCTCTAATGCGGTTTGCTCAGCACTTAGATGCGTAAGAACTTCTCTTTGTGTACTTGATTTTGCTAATCTAATCATTTGTATATCCTACTTTACGGCGTTAACATTAATGCTCTAATGCGCGGTATTTTTCTCTTAAATTATTTCGAATGGCAATTGCAGCTAAATTCAATCCAATAATAACGGTCACTAATAAGAATGATGTTGCATAAACCAACGGGCGTGCCGCTTCTACATTAGGGCTTTGGAAACCAACATCATAGATATGAAAACCAAGATGCATAAATTTACGTTCCAAGTGCAAATAGGGAAAGTTACCATCGACAGGCAAAGTAGGTGCCATCTTGACCACGCCCACTAACATCAGAGGTGCGACCTCCCCAGCTGCTCGTGCAACCGCCAAAATAAGGCCGGTCATAATAGCAGGGCTTGCCATTGGTACTATAATTCGCCATAAAGTCTCTGATTTTGTAGCACCAAGGGCAAGCGATCCTTCTCGTAAGGTGCTAGGGATTCGGCTTAACCCTTCCTCAGTTGACACAATAACAATCGGCAATGTTAAAATAGCTAAAGTTAATGCACACCACAATACGCCAGGAGATCCGAATGTTGGGGAAGGCAGTGCTTGTGGATAAAATAACTCATCAATACTGCCGCCGAGAATATACACGAAGAAGCCCAGGCCAAACACACCATAAACAATGGATGGCACTCCCGCTAAGTTAATTACAGCAATGCGTATAAATTTAGTTATATTATTTTTACCGGCATATTCATGTAAATAGATAGCGGCCACCACACCAAATGGGGTGACAATCACAGCCATTAACATCACCATAAATACGGTTCCGAAAATAGCGGGAAAAACACCGCCTTCCGTATTCGCTTCGCGTGGATCGTCACTAATGAATTTACCTACTTGATGAAACCAATGCTGAACTTTTGCAAAGAACGTCATGTCGTTAGGCAGATGAAAATCAAGCACACTAGATATTGGCAGGATAACTTTTCGCCCAGTCATGTCTCGTAATTGCACACTGTCACGCTGTGCTTGTTCACGATAGGCAAATAACTGTTCTTCTAATACAAGATATTGATCTCGAAGTCTCTGACTTTGTTTGTCAAACTGCCCTATTTTATCTTCTGTCAGCAAACCATCTAGCGCTAATTTTCGTTTATCCAAGCGAATTTTCTCTAACTCATAATTAATATGGCCTATATCACTGCCCAATAATTGATCTTCTTGATCTTTAAAAGTAGTCGTACGTATAACTCTTTTTTGCAACTCTGATGCAAACTGAGTCTTATTGATAGCCACTGGTTGGCCATTCTCGAGAATAGCATCAATATAACCATAAAAATTGCCATTTTTAGTACGTTCCAATACGACCACATCTTTCGGAACTGTTTTACCAGAGACAATAGTCTCTAATATCCATTGAAAATCCAGATCAACGTATTCGCGATTACCAATTTTAATTAAGTAGCGCTCTAATGTTTCGCCTTTATCTTCCAACCCCTCAACACCAGCGGAAATAAGTTGGGCTTTCAAAACAGTTTCGCTATCGTAGATCTCACCAATAAGATTGTAGTGCTGCCCTTGCTCATCAAGCATATCAAATTCATAAACCGTGCTTGGCCAAAAAAAACTAAGTCCCCGCCAGCCGATTAAAAGAACCAGACCAATAACGGCGATTAAACTTAAACTTACCGCTCCACCTGTCATCCAGATCCACGGTGTTCCCGACTTAAACCACTTTCCCATTACCATTAACTCCTATTTATAGGCTTGAATATTTTTCACGTAAACGTTGGCGGATAAACTCAGCCACCGTATTGAAGAAAAATGTAAAGATGAAAAGAACAAATGCCGCCAAAAATAGGACACGATAATGTGAGCTACCCACTGCTGACTCTGGTATTTCAACTGCAATATTGGCAGATAAAGTACGCATACCTTCAAATATATTCCAATCCATAATAGGTGTATTACCCGTCGCCATTAGGACGATCATTGTTTCACCAACGGCGCGCCCAGTACCCATCATAATGGCAGAAAACATGCCTGGGCTGGCCGTTAAAATAACGACTTTTGCCAAGGTTTGCCAAGGTGTCGCACCAAGCGCTAAAGAACCCATTGTTAAACTTTTGGGTACACTGAAGATAGCATCTTCAGCAATTGAAAAAATAGTTGGAATAACAGCAAACCCCATGGCGATGCCAACAACTAAGGAATTACGCTGGTCAAAATTAATGCCTAATTCATTGGTCAAATACATGCGAGCATTGCCATCAAATAGCCACAATTCGAGAGTGCCACTAAAACTCATCGATCCATAACCAACAAGCAGTAAGACAGGGATTAAAATCAGTGGGTGATAGCCTTCCGGAATAGCTTCTTTGAACTTTTTAGGCAAAGTACTCCAAGCTAATGCGGCTGCTAAAACACTAAGCGGTAAGCTGACTAATAACAATATAATGCCGGGCAGTTGATTCTCTATGAGTGGTGCTAACCAGAGCCCTGCAAGGAAACCCAAAATAACCGTTGGCAGCGCCTCCATGATTTCCACCGTAGGTTTGATATACGAACGTATACTTGGAGACATAAAATAGCCAGTGTAGATAGCCGCTGAAATAGCAATCGGTACAGCGAATAACATCGCGTAAAAAGCGGCTTTTATAGTACCGAAAGAAAGTGGTACTAAGCTCATTTTCGCTTCGAAAGAATCACTTGCAGAAGTAGATTGCCACAAATATTCAGCTTTGGGATACCCTTCATACCAAACTTTTTGCCACAGTGTCGACCAAGTGATATCAGGATGTTCATTATCAATTGAGAACAAACGTAAACGCGTATTCTCAGCAATTAATAGCGCATTTGCACGCGGTGATATTGCTACTTGCATGCTTTCATTATCGGATACTTTTTCACTTAACAGACGAGTATGACCGGTACTGTGAAATACTGACAAATACCCTTTATTATCTGCAGTAAAAAAAACTTTTCGAAAATATTCAGGAATAATAGTACGTATCTTCCCTTCTGCTTTAAAGTCTCGAATAAAAGTGAATGTACGTTTATTGTCTTTTAAAACCTCAAACCATTGACTGATAACACCATTAGTATTTGCCACCATCAACGAGCTAGCGCCGGTTAACAACTGTATATCGGTTACATCTGCATCGAGTGCATTAATGGGCAAAGCAGATTTAATGTGTATATTATCAGTATCCGATACGTCATAAACAAGTAGATCATTATGCGAAAGAACAAACAAGTTTTTCATATCGGGACTAAGCAGTATCTGATCAACTTGATTAGGCAACGCAGGCAGGCTAATACGCTGCTCCTCCCATTCTATTTCATCGGTCATCATATTTTGAGTTGCATTTAACACCAAAAAAATACCACGTTTATCATCTGTCACTACTGCAATTGCGGCTTTTGAGTCAGAGAACTGAAAGCTAGCAGCGGTGATCGCATGACCTTGGTCATCAATAGTGAGTTTCTCACTCCCGAATGGATAACGGATATTCGGAGTGATTAAGCGGGCATCATCAGGGTACGTTGTTATAAAATCGGCTTGAAATATTTTCACCTGACCTTGGGCATCGGCAAATAAATAAGCATGTCCAGCAGCAACGCTTTGGGCGAAGGCTGTATGCTCACTGAGCATGGTATCTTCCAGTAGTAAATCACCTAAATCACGACTACGTAAAGAATAAAATGAAATTTTCCCATCATCACTTATTTTGTATGCCACATCATTTTGTTCATCCAATGCCAATGCCAACACATTGCTATCAGTTTGGTAAGAAAACTCTTTTTCCTCCTTAATCGATACAGGAGCAAAAATAGGTAGCACCACGTAAAGCAGATAACCAAAGATAAGCAATAGAGTCACCAGCACTAATGAACCACCCGTGGTGATGCTGTATTTGACTAATTTATCTTTGATCAGGCGTTTCCGATTAGCTTTTAACTTGTTTGCGAAATCACGATCCATTTATTATCTCCAACATATTTAATATGAAAGAGTATATGGCGGTTTTGTGACAGTTATATTACAAATATTACGATTGTGAAGTAAAACAATAAATAAGGCAGATAAAACCCGAATACGTTGCCAATAAAACGTGTCGATTTAATTTTAATTTTTGTAAGGTTTTAATCTCCCTTCGCCATGACTTTTTTTGCCATAAGCTCGTTTGCAGAGCGAAAACTTAAGTTGGCTTATCGTTTTAAAAAAGTGAATAGCGGCGAGGAAGAGCAATGTAAAGCGGATAAGAGCTGCAACAAATAAAGTATTGTCGGTATTTGCCAAAAAAAACAAACATTTGATTGGCTTTTACAAAGCAATGGTTGCTAGGTTAATTTAACTCTACGCGGGAGAATGAACGCGAAATTATATTTTAGATTAGAAAGTTAAAAAATCACATTATACGCTGTTAATAGTATGGTCTGGTTGAAGGTAACTCAGCGTAGTAATAGCAGGCTATTGGCAGCTGAGTCAACACAGACACACACAAGTAGATACATTGTATCAACTGACTTACCCAGGCAGGTTAGTTATCCAGAAGCTCATGTAAGACTTTTCCTAAACGCTTAATCCCTTCTTCAATAACATCAGGATCAACACTTGAGAAATTAAGACGTAATGTATTTAGATCGCGCTTTGTAACATAAAATGGGTCTCCAGGTACAAAGGCGACTTTATCTTTGATCGCTTTTTCAAAAAGGGTCATTGCGGACATCCCTTCGGGTAATGTAACCCACAAAAACATCCCCCCCTCAGGATTAAGATAAGTGACTTGCTTAGGAAAACAGCGTTTGATTGCATTTTCCATTACTTGTTTTTGCTTTCCATACACGCCAATAATCTTTTTAATATGCGCATCTAAATCATTATCTTTGAGGAAACGATGCAGTACTCTTTGGCAAAAATAATTTGTATGTAGATCGCCCGCCTGCTTTGCGATAACAAGCTTTTCCATCAACGCTTTCGGCGCCGCTATCCAGCCTAAACGAAATGACGGCACAACTGTTTTAGAGAATGAACCTAATAAAATAGTCTGTTCTGGCAAAAAAGCTTTAAAAGAACGCTTTTCTTCACCTGAAAATCGTAATTCACCATAAGGATTGTCTTCAATTAAGAGTGTCTTGGTTTTAGATAAACAATCAGCAACAGCCTGTCGATTCTCATTAGTATATGAAATACCCGATGGATTCTGGAAATTTGGCACCGTATATATCAGTTTCGCTTGAGTTGTTTTGAGCGTGTCTTGTAAAGCATCTATGTCCATGCCATCTTGACCAACGGGTACAGGTTTAAATTTTGCAGAATAAACTTCAAATGCTTGAATCGCACCTAAATAGCCAGGTTCTTCAATCAACACTTCATCACCTTCATTGATCAATACCTTGCCAAGCAGATCCAACCCCTGCTGAGAGCCATTGGTAATTAATATTTCATCAACACTTATCTCCAACCCTTTACGCCTGTAATCGCAAGCAATCATTTCGCGTAGTGGTAAATAACCTTCAGTACTGCTGTATTGCAAAATATCTTTGCCATCTTCATTGAAGAGATCATTTGTCGCTTGCTGCAACGCTTCGACGGGAAACAGATCGCGGTTAGGCAATCCACCTGCGAATGAGATAATTGCGGGATCAACAGCGACCTTTAAAATTTCACGAATGAAAGATGGTGCTACACCTGAGATGCGATTTGAGAAAAGCTCGTTCATAAAATTATCCATAATAACGATTATTAAATTACCAAAAAAAATGCTGGCTGCAGTACTATCTATAAAAACAGCAAGGCTTATCAGTATCCCAATAAATTAGTTAACTATCAGGATATCACTGTTAACTATGCCATTTAATGGGTCAATATCCAATTAATATAAAGTGTAAAAATGTTATTCTCTTAATTTTAGATTAAAAAAAAGGAGACATAATGTCTCCTTTTAAAAATCTAATTACTTATCGAGCAGTGTAATTAAGCAAGTGCTTTTTTAGCGACTTCAACTAAATGAGCAAATGTTGCTTTATCAAATACTGCGATATCAGCAAGAATCTTACGATCGATTTCAACAGAAGCCTTTTTCAGACCATTGATGAAACGGCTGTAAGACAGACCGCTAATACGAGATGCAGCGTTGATACGTGCAATCCATAATTGACGGAATACACGTTTACGTTGACGACGGTCACGGTAAGCGTATTGACCAGCTTTTGTTACTGCTTGAACCGCTACGCGATAAACACGTGAACGAGCACCGTAATAACCTTTAGCTTGTTTTAAGACTTTCTTATGGCGTGCACGAGCTTGTACACCGCGTTTTACTCTTGGCATTTTATATTCCTTAACTTAGGCGAATGGTAACATTCTGTTAACACTTGGCACATCTACTTTAGCTACCATGCTTTGAGCACGCAGGTGGCGTTTACGTTTAGTAGACTTCTTAGTTAAGATATGACGTAAATGTGATTGTTTACGTTTAAAACCACCAGAAGCAGTCTTTTTAAAGCGCTTTGCAGCACCTTTGTTAGATTTCATTTTAGGCATTGCGAACTCCGCATTGTTCTAATTTAAATTAAACCAGTAAGGCGAGTATAAATATAACCTTGTATCAACAGACACAAAGTTATAGTTAACACTACTTTAAGCCTTAGCTAGCACGTTTAGGGCCTAACACCATCACCATTTGTCGACCTTCCATTTTAGGGAAAGATTCGACAACGGATATTTCAGCTAAATCCGCTTTTATACGGTTTAACAGAGCTAATCCAATAGATTGGTGTGCCATTTCACGACCACGATAACGTAGTGTTACTTTAGCTTTATTACCCTCAGTTAGAAAGCGAACCAGGTTGCGTAGTTTTACCTGATAATCGCCTTCGTCAGTTCCAGGACGGAATTTTATTTCCTTCAGCTGAACCTGAACTTGCTTTTTCCGTTGTTCTTTAACGGATTTGCTCTTCTCATAAAGAAATTTGCCATAATTCATTATGCGACAAACGGGTGGTTCTGCATTTGGGCTAATCTCGACTAAATCAAGATTCTGCTCAAAAGCCATGTTTTTTGCATCTTCTAGTGTAACCACACCAATTGGTTTGCCTTCTGAGTCAGATAAACGCACTTCCGTTCCTGTGATCTCTTCATTCAAACGATGTTTGTTGCCCTGCTGAGGGGCTTTTTTTGCACCTTTTATAACAAATTCCTCCAAAAAAATTAATGACGAGTGATGATTTCTTCTTTCACGTGAGCTACAAAGTCATCGACATTGAACTTACCTAAATCATCACCTTTGCGTGTTCTTACTGCCACTTCATTTGCTGCGACTTCTTGATCGCCGACAACAAGTAAATAGGGAATACGTTTTAATGTATGTTCGCGGATTTTAAAGCCTATCTTCTCATTTCTCAAGTCCGAAATCGCTCTAACACCCGATTTTTTCAATTTATTTACAACTTCTTCGACAAAATCAGCTTGTTTGTCAGTAATATTCATAACAACAACCTGTTGAGGTGATAACCAAGTAGGAAAAACACCTGCATATTCTTCAGTTAGAATACCGATAAAGCGCTCAAGTGAACCTAAAATTGCACGGTGAATCATAACAGGAGTATGACGTTCGTTGTCTTCACCAATAAATGAAGCATCTAAACGACCTGGCATTGAATAATCGAGTTGGATAGTACCACATTGCCAAGCACGACCCAAACAATCATATAAAGTAAATTCAATTTTAGGGCCATAAAAAGCACCTTCACCAGGTAGCAAATCATATTTAATATCATTCGCCGTTAATGCGTCTGCTAATGCCTTTTCAGATTTATCCCATGTTGCGTCATCACCGACACGCTGTTCGGGACGCGTTGAAAGTTTAACCACAATATCTTCAAAACCAAATGTTTTATAACATTCAAAAAGAATGCGAATACAAGTCGAAACTTCTTCAAGGATCTGTTCTTCAGTACAGAATATATGCGCATCATCTTGCGTAAAGCTACGGACACGCATTAAACCATGTAATGAACCTGACGGTTCATTACGGTGACAAGCTCCAAACTCGGCCATACGCAGCGGTAATTCACGGTATGATTTCAATCCCTGATTAAAAATTTGAATATGACCAGGGCAGTTCATCGGCTTAATAGCATAATCACGACTTTCTGAATGGGTGCAGAACATATTATCTTTGTACTTACCCCAATGCCCTGATTTTTCCCAAAGTGCACGATCTAAAATTTGTGGCGCTTTAACTTCTTGATAATCATATTTTTGAAGAAGTCCGCGCATGTAGTTTTCTAATTCACGGTATATTGTCCAACCGTTATCATGCCAGAAAACCATACCCGGCGCTTCTTCTTGCATATGGTAGAGATCTAACTGCTTGCCAATTTTGCGATGATCACGCTTTGCGGCTTCTTCAAGGCGTTTTAAGTAAGCCTGAAGCTGTTTTTTATCAGCCCATGCGGTTCCATAGATACGCTGCAGCATTTTGTTATCAGAATTGCCACGCCAATAGGCTCCCGCCACTTTCATTAGCTTAAAATACTGACTGAACTTCATCATAGGCACATGCGGTCCACGACACATATCAACATATTCTTCATGGTAATATAAGCCAGGACGATCGTCAGGATGTATACCTGCAATAATTTCTAATTTATAGTCTTCTCCACGTTCAGCGAAGACAGCTTTAGCTTCTTCTACAGAGACTTTCTTTTTAATGACCTTGTAATTAGTTTTCACTAACTCATTCATGCGTTTTTCAATCTTAGCAAGTTGATCATCATTAATAGCGACATCAACATCAATATCGTAGTAGAAGCCATTATCGATAGTAGGACCAATAGCCATTTTAGCTTTCGGATATAATTGTTTAATGGCATGGCCTAAAAGATGCGCACATGAATGACGCAGTATTTCTAACCCTTCCTCATCTTTTGCCGTGACAATAGAAACGAGCGCGTCATCTTCAATGGGATCGCAAGCATCAACTAATTGGCCATTAACGCGACCGGCGATACAAGCTTTAGCAAGACCGGGCCCGATATCTGCTGCAATTTCCATAATGGAGGTGGTGTTTTCAAATTGACGTTGATTACCGTCGGGTAGAGTGATAATTGGCATGCGATTTTTCCTCACAGTGATGCTTCCAACCAAAAAGCATTTGTATTAATCTATAAACAGAGCACGCATTTTAAAGCAATAAGTTGCGCATGAAAAGCGACAATTTATTGATTATAAGTTCAAGATTAAGTTATCGGGAGTTTATGCTTCATCGGAATGATGAATGGCATTAAATTCATTGCCCTTCAATATACCTTGCAGCACTTCTTTATTACTTGCCAAATATAAACCTAACTCTTCTAATTGCTGATCATCAAGCGTTACTGAGCTCGCACCTAAAAACGCGGCTAACTGATCTGCGCTATCGAGCATTTTGTCATAGGCATCAGCTTCTTTTTTACTCGTAAAGGTCATTTTTTCAACACCTTTTCTTTCTACAATATATTTTATGATTACTGCCACGGCGGCCTCTCAAAACTAAGATTTAGTTAAATACAACATGTTTTTTTATACAGTAAAACACTTGCAGCAAAAATGCAAATTTTGTTGAAATTTGCTATCGTCTGTAGTTATGACTTATACACATGAATTAAAACAATGAAAACACTCATATGCCGCCATTGTGATATGGTTTCACATACCCCGAATATGCCCACTGGATATGAAGCAAAATGCACTCGCTGTAACAGTGTTATATATAAAAAAAGTTGCTTCGATCCTGCAGGTTTACTTGCCTTGTGTATAGCTGCCCTAATTATTATTATCCCCGCTTTTTATTTTCCTTTAATTTCTATTCATCTGCTCGGCATCACTGAAGAGACAAACTTATTACAGGGCGCCCTAATGATGGTAGATAGCGCGCCTGTTGTTGCCTTTATGGTATTATTCTGTGCGGTGATTGCACCGACGTTACTCATAAGTAGTATCGCACTCAGCAGCGCCTGCTTTACTTTTAATTACCACCCTCGCTATTTGCCTGATATTTTAAAAAGTACAGGTTTTCTTAAACGCTGGTCAATGCTTGAGGTTTACATGGTCAGCCTGATGGTTGCTGTTTTTAAAATAATGAATTACGCCGATCTGTACTTTGGTATCGGTTTTTATTTTTTTATTACGCTGTTGCTACTCGATCTAATAATTATCAGTAATTACAGTAACCAACTTTATTGGGAAAAATATCTGAATGAATAAAAACGTAGTTGTAGGTAAAACGGGTCTTTCCCAAGGACTGCAACTTTGTAAAGTGTGTAGTCATTACAGCGAGCAGATAACAGATCCAACTCATTGCCCTACCTGTTTGAATAAGATCTCGCTGCGAAAAAAAAACAGTTTACAAAAAACATGGGCGTTATTAATAACCGCCATTATTTTTATAATCCCAGCCAATTTATACCCTATCACTTATTTATTGAAAAATAGCACGCTTTATCCTGACACTATTTTTTCGGGTATATTAAGTCTTGTCGACAGTGGTATGCCGGGGATTGCATTGATTGTTTTTGTGGCTTCAATCGTTGTGCCCCTTTTGAAAATAATAGCGCTTGCTGTTATTGCTTTTTCTGTACAAAATGAATGGAATTTAGATCCCAAAAAGCAACTTATTGCGTTTTATTTAATCGATTGGATTGGTAAATGGTCGGTACTGGATCTCTTTGTTATTTCAATTATGGTTGCCGTTTTTGATAAGGGCCACCTGCTATCTATTTACCCGGGTCTGGCCGCCACTTCGTTTACACTCGTGGTCATCGCCACCCTATCCGCCGCTAATAGCTTTGATACACGTCTAATTTGGGATGCTCAAACAGATGAATAACCAATTAATAAAGAAGCAAGCAAAAATACAAAAAAAACATTCCATTTCCCCCATTTGGTTTCTACCTTTTATCGCCGCGTTGCTTGGCGCATGGATAGTCTTTCAACATATTACCCATGCCAATGTAGAGATACAGATACACTTTGACAATGCTGACAGTATTATTGTTGATAAAACTAAAATTCGTTATAAGGGAGTGATTGTTGGCACCGTCAAAAAAATTCAATTAGACTCCGCCGAAGGCATCAATATTATTGCAGAAATCGAGTCCCATGCGACTTTTATGCTACGCCAAAAAACGACATTTTGGCTTGTTTCACCAAAGGCCAGCCTGACCTCTATATCAGGTTTAGACACGTTATTCTCTGGCAGTTATATTAACTTACAACCCGGAGGTGGGGATCGTGCCACGCTATTTAATGCCCTTGCTGAACAACCTATTAGCATTCCGGATAATGCATTATTAATCAACTTAAGAAGCGCTACCGCCGACTCTATTAGTGTCGGGACACCTCTTTTTTTCAAAAAAATACAAGTGGGTGAAGTAGCGCAGGTACGCCTTGGAAATAAGGGTCGATACGTTAATATAAAAGTCTTTATTGAAAAAAAATACAGTCATTTAATTAAAGATAACAGCAAGTTTTGGAATATCAGTGGGTTGAACGCCAACATATCTTTGCAGGGTATTGATTTCAAACTTGATAGTCTCAGTTCGCTAATTGCAGGTGGCATTACCTTTAGTTCGCCACAAGATGGAAAAGCAATCAGCGCCGCTGCAGAATTTGAATTATTTGAAAGTCTCGACAAAACAGAAATGGGGCTGGAGATTGAGCTGGGCTTAACCAATATCACTAATCTGCCGAAAGGCGCCGGAATTATATTTAAAGGACTTGGCATCGGTCGTATCACTGATATTCAATATTCTATAGCAAAAAAACAGTTTGTGGCAAGTGCCGTTATCAACCCTCAATTTAGTGAGTTGGTCACAGAAGGTGCACAATTCTGGCTAGAAAAAACATCCATTACGTTTTCTAAAATAAGCAATTTAAGTAATATTATCAGTGGGGATTACATCGCTTTTTCACCTGCACCAGTGCTAGGAAAAAAGAAAAAATCGACTCGTTTTTCCGTGCAGGAAATGCAAATCCCCGCAGCTCAGTCCCTCTCTTTAATATTATTGACAGAAGATGCTACGGGGCTTAGTGCCGGAGCGCCTCTTTCTTATCAAGGTATTAAAATAGGTAAAATAGGACAAGTAAATTTTTCTCAGAGTGGCCGGTTTGTCGATGTCATGGTTAATATCGACCATCAGTATCAATATGTTATTAATAAAAACAGCCGCTTTTATACACTCAACGGGGTCAATTTTAGCGCGTCACTAAAAGGTATTAACCTGCAAACTTCACCACTTGAAAATATTGTTTCTGGTGGAATCGGCTTGTATAACCCACATCCGATTAAAAAGTCAGCCCTTACTAAGCACATCGATGATAGTCACTCTTTTAGGCTCTATCCCTCAAAAGCGCTGGCAAAATTGGGTGAAGATGTTTTCAGCAAAACATTAAGCGTTGCACTGCTAAGTAAGCAACTGCCTTCGCTGAGTGAAGGCGCCCCCGTTTATTATCATAAGCTTCCTATAGGCGAAGTCGCAGCGTTTACTATTGATGATTCAAGTTTAATTCGCACGACACTTAATATCAAAGGGCAATATAAACACCTGATTAGCAACAATAGTATTTTCTGGAATATTAGTGGTTTTCACATTAACGCTAGCCTGTCCGGCATAAAGATTGATTCTGAATCCCTACTATCTGTTGCTAACGGAGGCATTGCAGTCGACTTTGCAGATAATAATGTGAACAATAGATATAAAAATGGTTCATATAAGCTTTTTGATAGCTACCAGCAGGCCGTTCAACCAACACAGACCATCAAAATTTCATTCGACCAAGCGTATGACTTACAAGTGGGTGGAAAATTAAGATTGCAAGGCTTAGTTATTGGCGAAATAAGCGCATTGAGTTTAACCCGTGATAATAAAGTACAAGCCGTTGCTCAACTACAACCGCAATTTGCCGAGCAGGTCGCAAGAGAAGGGAGTCGTTTTTGGATCGTGCGTAGTGAGTTATCTTTAAACGGTGCAAAAAATCTTTCCACGCTAGTGACCGGTGTTTATCTTGATGTATTACCCGGTAACGGAGAACCGAAAAATAAATTTACAGGCGCAAGCCATAAGCCGATTATTGCAATAAAAGATATCGGCTTATCACTTATTCTGTTAGCCGATAATGCCGGCTCTACGGAGATCAATAGCCCTGTTTATCATCGCCAAATTAAGATCGGAGAAGTCGCTGGTAAACAACTGGCTAGCGATGCATCAGGTGTTGAAATTAGTATTAATATTTACCCTGAGTATGCCCATCTCATAAGGAAAAACTCTATTTTTTGGCCCGCATCAGGCTTTAACCTCGATATAGGTATCACCGGTGCAAGTTTGACATCGACCTCGCTTACCTCCCTCATTAAGGGTGGGATCAGTATGAGTACCCCCGATGACCAACCTTTACAGCCAAGAGCAGACAGCAGCAACCGCTTTACAGTCAAAAAAGAGATGCGCGAACGATGGCTTGAATGGAAGCTAGCGATACCGCAACCGTAAATTTTAGAATTAAAACACATTTTAACGCGCCCTTTGTCAGAGTGCGTTTTTTTAAGGATTAGCAATGCTTAGCAACACCCTTTTACCGCAAGGTTTTATCGAAAAAATGAAAACCATATTGCCAGAAAACCTTGATATTGAAGATCTAATAAGGTTCAGTCATCGCCCACTGCGTCGCGCAATCCGAGTCAACACATTAAAAATATCCGTAACCGATTTCAAACACAGAGCCAGTGAGCAAGGTTGGACGTTAATGCCTATTCCTTGGTGTGCAGAGGGTTTTTGGATAACGACAAACAATGAAAACACGCAACTTGGCAATAGCGCGGAGCACTTAGCCGGACTTTGTTATCTCCAAGAGGCCAGCTCTATGCTGCCCGTTTCAGCCCTGTTCCACTTTTTTGATAGCTCAGCACAAGCAATAGTGCTCGATGCAGCCGCTGCCCCTGGTTCCAAAACCACGCAAATAGCCGCTAAAATGGGTAATCAAGGGCTGATTATCGCCAATGAATTTTCATCGAGCCGTCTTAAAATGTTACATGCAAACATTCAGCGTTGTGGTATTAAAAATGTAGCTTTAAGCCATTTTGACGCGCGCGTATTTGGGCAGTGGCTAGCGAATAGCTTCGACGCCATTTTACTCGATGCCCCCTGCTCGGGCGAAGGGACTGTACGTAAAGATAAATATGCAATGAAAAATTGGAGTCAAACTGCAATCGATGACATTGCAGCAACGCAACGAGATTTAATTTTGAGTGCCTTTCATGCATTAAAAAAAGACGGTATTTTAATCTATTCGACTTGTACCTTAAGCCATGAAGAAAATCAGGACATCTGCCATTTTTTGAAAAATAAATTTCCTGACCATATACAATTTCTAGATCTCAACAATCTTTTCCCAGAAGCCGATAAAACCCGTACAAAAGAAGGATTTCTGCATATTTGGCCACAGGTTTATGATAGTGAGGGTTTCTTTGTCGCTGCGATTAAAAAAACTAAAGAAAGTCACGTTGAACCAGCTAAAAAAAGGTTAGGGAAATTTCCATTTGTCCGGCCAACGAGGCAAAAAGAGCAAGCTCTGTATGAATACTTTGCCAAACAGTTTGCTATCACCGATATTGAAGGAATGTTGTATCAACGTGATCAGGAATTTTGGCTTTTTCCCGAGCCGATCAAGCCTTTTATCCATGAGTTACGATTCTCACGCTTAGGGATCAAGATTGCTGAAGAGTTTGGTAAAGGATGTAAAAGTGGTTTTAAAACAACACATGAATTTACACGTTGTTTTAGCAATAATAGTCAAACAAACTACATAACATTAACGTCAGAACAAGCTAATGACTTTTATCAGGGTAAGGACATCTATGGTGTGGATTGTAAAGGCGCAGTGGGTGAGATTTTTGTGAGCTATCGCGGCCATACCATCGGACTAGGTAAGGCCCTTAACAATCGCATTAAAAACAACTTACCTCGCAACTTAACCCACGATGGTAAGTTGTTTAAGGTTTAATATCTTTGACGTTGCTAAGAGTCATTATTTTATTCTTTGCCTCATAAAGTTTGTATTGGGCATCAATATATTCGAAGATTATGCGTTTCCTGCTTACAGCAGGTTTAAGTTTATATTTGTCGACTCGGCATTGCGTAGTGTTTTATTTACATGCCCATTGTTTTGCGACCCAATCAATTTTGTTTAATCGACCCACGGTGCAGACAATATTTTGCTTTTCTATGGATGTGGCGTACTTTAATAAATCATAGCGTGCTTTATTGTTTAATAGAGCGCGCCTAATCTGCTCTAGTCCGATTTTAGTCGTTCCCTGTTGCATCCTTCCCCAATGCGTCAAAAAGAGCTTAGCAACTTGCAAATTAACTTCCTGCATATAGGGGCCATAAGTAATCGCTTTATCGAGATAAATATAAAAATCGTTATCTAGAAGACCCATTTTAGATTTTACATTCGCCATGGAGGCCCAAGTTAGTGGCCACTGTTCACGTGAAATGGTTGCTTGTTGATAAAGACGTAAGGCTTGTTGAAGACTACTTTGGTAGACAGTTAAATCTTGTTGATACTTGAAAGCTTGCCATTCATATACCTTAGCAGCGACGTTTAAGTAATGAGGGTGATGCCCATGTAAATTTAACATTGAATTACTTGCCATTAATGCATCATTTAACTCTTCCCGTGTTAAATCTTTTGATTGCTGCCATCGAGTTAGGTAGGCATCTACTTTTAAATAATGTAAATTCGCTAGCGCATATTTCACCGCAAAAAAGCCGACAACAACAGCCAAAGTAATTAGCAGATACCTGACCATTAAAACTTTCACTGCGGACCTTTAAATGATTGAACGGTATTGTTGGTTGCAAAGATAAGAGCTGCATTATCACAGCAAAGCTTATTTGCGAGTGGCTCACCAAACCTTTCAGCGACAAGCCGAAAGGCGTCCGCCATTCGATTAGGGCGACGTTTTATATTATGCATATCAGACGCAATCAGATGTACTATATCTAAATCTAAAAACTGCCACGCCAGTTGCTCTGAACGTTCACCAAAATCACCCAGCAAGGATGCGGCGGTGATCTGCAGCAAGCAGCCCTGCTTAACAAAATCATTAATGAGAGTAGGATGCAGCCATAAATCACGGTTGCGCTCTGGGTGCGCAATAATAGGTTGGATGTTGTTTGCTAATAACCAAGCCGTTAGCTTCTCACTGCCAGGAATAATATGACTGTGGGGAAACTCAAGTAACAATGCGTTTTTTTCGTTAACCTTACCGAGAAAAGGAATTTTATTGTTTTTAACAAGCAGCATAATTTCAGGACAAATACGCACTTCTGCAGCAAATGCAATATCCACTGTCATCATGGCTTTTTGTATCTCCTGACACAGCGGGTTAAAAACTTGCTCTATAGTGTGCAGGTTATTATCGAAAGTGCCGAAGTGAATATGGGGTGTGGCAATGATTTTACTAACCCCCGTTGCAATAGATTGATTGATTAGTGCTATTGAATCCGCTAAACAAGAAGCGCCATCATCAATACCCGCTAATATATGACTATGCAAATCAATCATTACCACTAAGCCTTATCTTGGTCATAGCCATAATAATCATAGTATCCAGCATAACCGGCATCTTTGTTTGCGGTTTTAATATTGACACGATTAAGCACGATACCATCAATTTTAGCTCCCACTTCTAGCAAGCGTTCAATCCCTTTTTTAGCAACAGCTTGTTTAGTTGACTCAGAACGAACAACATAAATAACCGAATCTGCGTTCTTAGAAATATGCAGCACATCACTAACCGCCTGAGTTGGGGCCGAATCTATAATAATCCGTTCATATTGCTGTTTAAGTTCATCTAACAAAGTAACGAATTTTTTCGACGCTAATAATTCCAGTGGGTTGGGTGGAATAAAGCCTGCGGATAAAATATTCAAACCCGATATTTCATCGTGGATGATACAACTCGCCAATGTCTCTCGGCCGGAAATAACATTCGACAAACCATTTTGATAAGGTGCCAACGAAAAAACTTTAGTAAAACTGGGACGTCGCATATCCGCTTCAATTAGCAGCGTTTTTTCCATTTGTGCCATAGCAAAAGCAATATTTATTGCGGTGGTTGTTTTACCTTCACCAGGAACAGATGAAGTTACCACCACCACTTTATGGTTATTATCAATATGCGATAATACAAATCCAGTGCGTAATGTCCGTATCGCCTCAGAAAAACCTTTGTAAGTACTATCAAAGAATAAATGCAAAGGTAGGACTTGCTTACGTTTAAGTTTAACCAGAGGTATCAGGCCTAATAAGCGCAAACCTAATTTGGATTCAACTTCTGCAGCGCTTCTAAAGCTATCATTCAATGAGTTCAACACAAATGTCAATACAATCGCAAAACCAAACGAGGCGATGAAAGCCAGCAATACGATTAACTTTTTCTTGGGTTTAGCGGGGAAAAGCGGCACTTCAGCCTTGTCGAGGATACGTGCCTGCTGCACCTCTAGATCGATAGTAATATCCATCTCTTTATAACGCTGTAGAAAGGTCTTATATAAATTGCGGTTTGCTTCGACTTCCCGCTGTAATTTTAAATAGCCCTGCTCTTGATTGGTAATTAGCTGGAATTTTGATTTCTCATTATTTAAAGCTTGCCGTACACGCCGTTCATTGTCTTTTGCTGCTGTTAGCTCTTTAGCTATTCCACGCATTAACTTTGTAACTTGCTGTTTTAAGTTTTTTTGTACAGCTGCTAATTCAGCTTTTGCAGAGACCAACTTAGGATGCTTTTTACCATAACGAAAACTCAATTCAGAGACTCGTTTTTCAGATTCAATTTCTATACGTTTAATATCTTTGATAAGCGGGTGATTGCTAATTTCAGGGAGGCTCAATAACGAATCGATATCGCCATCTTTTAATTTACTGACAAAAAGTGAAATAGTTTCAGCTGCAAAACGTTTCTGTTTAGCCGCTAAGTAACTATTCGTTAAACTCTCTAATTCATCACTTGCAATACTGCGTACACCTTTTGACTCGATATCAATTAAATTTTCTTTAATACGATAAGCCTGTTGTTCATCTATTGATTTTTCTAAATTTTTACGGAGTTCCTCTAAGCGTCCTTTTACCCATAACGTCGCTTTTTGGGTGCTATCAAGTTGTGCTGACATCTCCAGAGTAATATAGACATCCCCCACAGTATTAGCCACAAGCGCGGCCAACTTTGGATCCGTGGCTTCAAAAGAAACCGCGACTAACTGGGTCATACGGACCGGCTCAATGGAAAGGCGACTTTGGAATGCCTCGATTAATTTAACTTTCCCTCTACGCGCATCAAATTCATCATCAGCATGTGTACGTTGTGAATTAATGGGCAATAAATCTTTAATGTAAGATTTAAATTGCGTAAGCACACTGTTATTTTCTTCTGGTAAAAATTCAGGATTATTAGCCAATTTAAGTTTATCAATCACTTGTTCGCTTACCACACGCGATTTTAAAATTTCAAACTGGGTTAAAAAATATTCTTTACGAGAAGTATCTAAAGAATAAACAGCATCAATTGAAACAGCTCTGTCTTGGTCTGCTTTCATCAATAGCGAAGCCGTAGCGCGATAGACAGGTATCATACCAGCAACGAAAATAGCCACCAGTAATGTAGTAAAAAATGAAAAACCGAGTATTTTCCATTTTGCTCTCATTACAATGTTCCAATAAGCTTTCAAGTCTACAATTTGCTCTTGCTGTTGCAAAAAATTGTTTTTTTCTAACTGCATATATTTAATCCGTTACTAAAAAAAGCTTTGGTCAATGGTAATAGTATCACCCGCAGAAATGTCTGAAGTTAACTTAACCTTTTTATTAACAATTTTATTGCTGATAGATTTTTTGATAAATATCTTATCAGTTGAGGCTCGCTCAGTCAGACCACCCGCTAATGCAACTGCCTGATCAACAGTCATACCGGGCTGATAAGAGTACGCGCCTGGCTTTTTTACTTCTCCATGAATATAAAATGGGCGGTAACTAACAACATCAACCTGTACAGAAGGTCTGAGCAGGTAATCACCTAACAAACCATCATGAATTATTTCCTGAACTTGAGAAGGCGTTTTTCCTGTTACTGAGATAGCACCAACTAAAGGGAAATTTATAAATCCATCATCGTTAATGATAAGTTCTACCGTTAAATCTGGTTCATCATAGACAAGGATTTTAATTTCATCTCCGGCATCGAGAATATAATTATTCTGCAGCGCGGCTTGAGTTGAAAGACTGCAAATCAACAAAAATAAAAGCGTAATATTTTTTATCATAAAGCGATCACAATACCTAAGTTAGCAAGGTTTTTATCATAGCTAATGTCCGTAACATTAGAATTTTTATTGGTAAACTCATAACCTGCAGTCACTTTTAACCAACGTGTAAACTCGTAATTGATTACAACGGCCATATTCACAACATCATCTTCGCGTGTTACTGACGCATAATCAACAGTGCTGTAACTTACTACTGCATTTGAATGAATTCTGTCGGTCCAATTATGCTTCCAACTTAAAGCGCTTCCGAGGATATCAACGTAATCGCCGATAGTGTCAGAATCCTCACCGGCACGCGTTAAGTGCAACTCAAAAGTTGATCGTAATAGTGGTTGCCATGCAACACTAAAATCAACGTTACTACCTGAAAATTTTTCACGTCCGGAATCAGCAAATTTTTTAAATTGGTAACCCACCTTCACTCGGCCCGTTGTTTTAGCTAACCCTTCCCAACGCAGGCCAGCAAGGAAACGAGTATCGATATTATCTCGGCTCGCTTCTGTTGGAGCTTTATGAGCGTATGTAATATCAGCACGGTTTAATTCTGTGGTTAAGTAGGTAATAGTGGCAATTTGATAGTCACTGTCAATCAACAAACGCAGCGCAGAAAAATCACTGTATTTTGTTGTGTCGGCAGCATTGGAGTTTTGATATTTTAAAGTATCAAAAGCAATGCCAGCACCTACACGCATTTTGGCAAATTGCGAACCATATTGATAATAAGCACTGGTTAAATAAGTATTAAATTTAAGTGGTTCAGCAGAACCTGCTGGATTTAATTCTGTTAAATGCGTACCACGTGCTTCATGCGTGTTTCTGAAACCCGCTTTAAAATCTAAGCGGTGTTTATTGGTAAATTCGGTATGCGCCAAAAAAGCCAAATTATGATCAACATAATTATCATCACTATTACGAGAATAAGTTCCCGACTCTAGTGTGTATTGACCGCCATAACGGTTAATACCGTCATCCGTACCAAACTTGAACGAAGGTTTAATCACGTAGATTGTCGAAGAAAGTGCATCTTGTTCACTGTTATAAATATTATCGTCGTACCTGACAGATGATTCAAGCTGCGGAATAATCGCAAAGCCATTAGTCACATTAACAGGGGCAGGGGAAAAAATTTCTGCTTGTACATTAGTCGAGGCAAATATTGCAACAGAAGCTATGGATATTAATTTCATTAATCAGTCCTCTAAATCTCAAAAAACAACGAGTCCATTCACTTGAACATAAATCCAGTAGAAATGCCTCTAACCTTTATTGAACAACGTATCTAATAGGCATTTTTATGGACGAATCCCTTGAACAGAGTTAAAAAAACAATTTTCAGATCAAACAAAACCGACCAATGACGGATGTATTGAAGATCAAATTCAATGCGTTTTTTCATTTTATCAAGGGTATCAGTTTCACCGCGCCAGCCGTTAATCTGAGCCCAGCCAGTAATACCAGGTTTCACTTTATGGCGTAACATATAGAAGTCCACTAATGCCCGATATTCTTCATTATGAGCAACCGCATGGGGTCTTGGGCCAACAATCGACATTTGCCCTTGCAATACATTTAAAAATTGCGGGAATTCATCTAATGAGGTTCTTCGTAAAAAAGCCCCTATCTTAGTGATACGGGCATCACCTTGAGTTGCTTGCTTTACAACATCACCATTATCGGCAACTGTCATTGAGCGGAATTTCCATACATTGATTGATTTCCCAGATAAGCCGTAACGCTTTTGCTTAAACAAAACAGGCCCTGGCGAATCCAGTTTTATTAGCAAAGCGATAACCAGCATCGGGAGTACAATTACAGATAAAATCAAGATTGCTCCAATGACATCTTCGATTCGTTTAGCTAAGTAGGAAAGTCCACTCATTGGTGATTCATAAACGCTAATCGTTTGTGTCTCACCAACATATGATAACCGTGCATTCATTAAATTAAATGTAAAAAAATCAGGCACTAAATGAACATCTACCGTTGTGTCTCCTAAAAAATGTAAAATGCCTTCGATACGCTTTTGAGCGGCTAAGGGTAAAGCAATATAGACAACATCAAAATAGCCAGCTTTAGCTAACTTAACACCTTCCTCTACACTACCATTAAGTTTATTACGAAATTCAGGGGCTAAACGTTGAGCTTCTCTGTCATCAAAAAAAGCTTCCAGCGTAAAACCAGTTTCAGGATGCTTATCAAACTCATTAGCTAAACGAACCCCCGATGAGGACAAGCCAATTATGGCGACTTTCCGAGTGTTAAAGCCTCGGCGACGGCGGCTGAATAAAAAGAAACGAAATGTCATACGCCAAGTAATTAAAACAAAAGCAGAACTAACGAACCAGGCACCGATGACTAAGCGAGAGAGATCTGTGCTGTTTTTACTAAAGAATAAAAAAACAACCACAATAAAAACTGCGCCCACCCAACAAATAAAAGTACATAAAGCGAGTCGAGATGAAAGGCCTGTTCGCCATGAGCGATATAATTGCATTGTTTCTGCAAATAAGAAGAAAGATAAGGCTGCAATTGCCCCCACTAATAGGTAAGTATCTGTTAGTACAATGGCGTGTGAATAGATACAAATAATCAAAATTAATTGTATTAGCATAAGATCAATTAAGCGGTACAAGGCAGAATATGGGTTAAGACTGTCCTTCACGTAAGTTTTAGTTGTCATTCAAGTCCTTGAAATGATTTAAATCATTTTTTTTTGATGATACTAGCAAATCCATTATAAACTAACAATCATTACATTTTTACAAACACTTGACTAACTCACTGTGCTTAATTCATTTTTTAGATAAATATTAAATTGAGTTGGTAGTAAAAATTATATTCAAATTAAAAATATTAAAACCATCTTGCTAAGCAACGAAAATCTCCATGTTCAATACCGAACTGATCAACACAGAGATTAACACGAGGAGCAATACCGACTTAGTCACTGCCAAAAAGATCGCGAGTATACACTTTGTCTATTACATCGGTAATATCTTCAACCATGCGGTTAGCAACAATCACATCAGATATGCTTTTAAATTCGGCAAGATCTTTTATTACTCTGGAGTTAAAAAAATCATCTTCTTGCATTTCAGGTTCATAAATAACGACCTCTATTCCTTTGGCTTTTATGCGTTTCATAATCCCTTGAATAGAAGATGCACGAAAGTTATCTGATCCCGCTTTCATAATAAGCCTATGAATACCGACGACCTTTGGTTGTCGTGCCAAAATGGCATTAGCAATATGATCTTTACGCATGGTATTGGAATCGACAATGGCATTAATTAAACAGTTCGGTACATCTTGATAGTTGGCACGTAACTGCTTGGTATCTTTTGGTAAACAATACCCCCCATAACCAAAGGATGGGTTGTTATAATGCGCACCAATACGAGGATCTAAACCAACACCATTAATAATTTGCTGCGCATTTAAGCCATGCGATTCAGCATAAGAGTCGAGTTCATTAAAGTAAGCAACACGCATTGCAAGGTAAGTATTTGAAAACAGCTTAACCGCCTCAGCCTCGGTTGAGTCGGTGAATAAAATATCGATATTTTCTTTTATTGCGCCTTGCGCAAGTAAATTAGCGAATACTTTAGCTCTTTCAGAGCGCTCACCAACAATGATACGAGAAGGATGCAAATTATCGTAAAGTGCCCGCCCCTCACGTAGAAATTCCGGAGAAAACATAATGTTTGAGCAGTTTAACTCTTCCGCAATACGTTTGGTATAACCCACAGGTACGGTGGATTTAATGACCATCACCGCAGTAGGGTTAATGGCCATGACAGTCTTAATTACACTTTCTACCGAACCAGTATTAAAATAATTCGTTTTAGGATCATAATCAGTCGGTGTGGCAATAATGACAAAATCAGCATCTTGATAAGCTTCATTAGCATCTAATGTAGCTTTTAAATTTAATGCTTTATTGACTAAGAAATCTTCAATTTCAGCGTCAGAAATTGGAGATTTCTTATTATTAATTAACCTGATTTTTTCTTCAATAAGATCAACTGCGATCACCTCATTATGCTGCGCTAATAAAACAGCATTTGAAAGACCGACATAACCTGTACCTGCAATTGCAATTTTCAAAATAAATCCTTTTTATACGTTTAACTCAAATAACCACACTTAAAAATAAAAACTCTATAATAAAATACATTCTATAATAAAATACATTCTATAACAC
>NZ_JAHNZV010000089.1 GCF_022267535.1 Psychromonas antarctica | reverse complement strand
AAGTTCAATTTTTTTTACATTTATTAAAAATAATTTGAAGAAAAGAGAAATTTAGCGCGAAAAGTATTTTTTGATATCTCTCGCAGCCCTTGTATAGCTTGAAAATTATTTTCACCGAGAATTGCTGCCGACGACGGCTTCCAACGTTCCCTAGAAGGTGCGGCTGAGCTAGCCAGAGCAGAAGAAGAAAACACCTAATGTAAGAGTACGCTTGTATCGGGACTAAGACTTCATTACCTTTGTGCCGCTCCCGCTGCATTAAAAATATTCCCTTATTCGCTATATTGGTACTGAACATCTAATTGGCTGTAACCCGCCCCACTCGCTTTTCGCACATGAATCTGCTTATTAATCCGCTCTTTCAATGCATCAACATGGGAAATTACACCGATTAGCTTCCCGGTTGCATGCAACCGCTCAAGCGCATCGAGTGCGACTTCCAATGTGTTTGCATCTAAGGTGCCAAAACCTTCATCTAAAAATAACGATTCTATCTGGGTTTTATGACTGACCAGATTAGACAAAGCGAGCGCTAAACCAAGACTCACTAAAAAGCTTTCGCCTCCCGATAAAGTTTTCACATCCCGCACGGTGTTCGCTTGCCATAGGTCAATTACTTGAAGGGCCAAAGGCTGATCAATATTACGTTGCAACTGATAGCGTTGATGCAGATTAGCCATCTCTTTATTAGCCAGATAAACCAGATTATCCAAGGTTAGCCCCTGCGCGAAGGTTCTAAATTTACTACCGTCTGCTTTACCGATTAAATCATTTAACATCGCCCACTGCGCTGCGGTTACTTTCTGCTGTTGCTGCTCGGCTAACAGCAGCAGCTGTTTAGCTTTACTACGAAGATCGCTTTGTATTAATCCTTTTTGCTCAATATGTAACGCGGTTAAGTGTTCAAGTTCACTATTTAATGCTGAAATTTCCCCCGTTAATAGGGCCGCGCTTTTATCTGTGAATTGTAAAGTAAGATGTTCATCAGATTCGCTTTGCGCGGACACTAAGCGCGTTTTAGCAGTAAGATAAACTTCATCTAATTGCTTTTGTTGTTGCAATAACAATTCAAGCTGTGTTTGGCTTAAATAAGCGTCTTTAAAGGCGGATTGAGTCGCAAATGGACTGGCTTGTAATTTATCATCAAAAGTAGTTTGTGCCTGTGTGACGTTAGCAATTGCTTTAGTCTGCTGAACTGTTAACTGAGATAACTCTCCCAGCGAGCTCTGCTGTTGTGCCGATAGTAGCTGCTGCTGCTTATATGCCTCAGCGAGTAACAACTGCTTGTCAGATAATACTTTTTCGTAACGCGATCTTAACTGCGCTTGCGTGGCTGTTGAAAACTGCTCGATACGCTGCTGATTTAATACGCCGAGCGAGTGGCTAAGTGCCGCCAAGTCACTCTCTGCTTTATTAAAAACAGCTTCAGCTTGACCAATCTGCTGCCTTAACAAGGCGCTGTTCTGAGACTGCTGACTGAGTTGTTCTGTTAATAACTTCAGCTGCTGTTTTAAGACTTTTTGATCCTTTACCAATGTTTTCTGATTCATAACCCATAAAGCGGGTTGCGCAAAGAAATCAGTTAAGAGTTGCCCATTATCCTGCGTTTTATTAGATAACGGAGCAAAGCAGGAGAATTGAATTTTTATTTGATCTTGGATCTCTTTCCCGCGCGCTTTACCCGCGGTTAGTTGCAACTCGAGAGCGTGCGTATCATGAATAGATTGAGCTAACTCAGACTCTACCTTGGCATAATGGCGGGTTAAGTCCATTACGCTATTATGCGCATTCTGTGCATCTAATTGCAGTTGTTGAATAACGTGCTCTAATAATGTGCTTTCTTTGACTAACGTTGCAAGTTGACCTTGCTGCTCTGATAATGCTTGGAATTGTTCATGAATTTTCTGGTAACTGCTATCCTGATAATTCAAATTAGTTAGGTAGCTGTCTTCTGCCCAACAGGCGATTAACTTTTGCTGCTCTATTATTAGCTGTCCATTGTCTGTTTTTAAGCGTTCCAATTGCTGCTGCTGCGCATTGAGATGCCCTTTTAACTCGCTATATTGAGATCGGGTCTGCTCGACTAATACGAGAGCCTCTTTTTTTCGTAAACGTGTTTTTTCTAAAGCCAAAGGCTGATAGTTTGCTAAAGCGGGATGCTCTAGCGAGCCGCATAATGGACAAGGCTGATCTTTTTCCACTTTTATTTTTAAGTTTTCTAGACTATTGATTATTTCCGCCTGTTCAATCAATTTTTCTAAATCTGCTAACTGCTGTGCCTGCTCTTTACCCATCTCTAGCAGGTGGTTTAAGTGCTTATTATCCAGTTCAAATTGCGCTTCTTGTTTACTCATTTCTTGCTTATTACGTGCAAGCTCAAGACTATTTGCATCTCTTTTTTCACACAATTGCAGTGCCGATGAACAGTCTTGTTTTTGTGTAAAAACTAGCGCCAATTTTTCGTTGGCTTGGGATACACTGATACATGAAGAATGTTGCAGAGTGTGCATTAAGCTTTGCTTTTTCTGTTCAATCAGTGCCTCTTTAGCTATCTTATTCTTTGTATCGTTTGCAATTTGCAGTCCACCTGCTTGATACGCTTGTTGCAACGATTTTTGTTGTCCGGTGACAGTGGCTAATTGCGCGTTAAGATCGTGCTGTTTTTGCAACTGTTGCTGATGATTTATTAAAAGGTGGTCAATAACGGGGAGACTTTCAGAAAGTTTGCTGATGTAGTCCTCACTTTCTAGTCTTTGCTGTAATTCAGTTAGCCCTTGCTGTAGTTTCTGGCGATCGACTTCTGCTAATGCCAATTTCTGCTGCGCTTTTGTCAAACTCACTTGTTGGTTTTGTGAGTATTCTTGTTGGGATTCTTCTAACTTAGCCGCGCCATCAATTTTAATATCTAAAGGCACTAGTACCTGATTGATAGTTTCAATTTGTTGCTGATAGTGCGCCTTTTGCAACTGTTCCTGCTCACTAAGTTGGCTAACCGCTTGCTCTGCTGAGGTTAATTGCTGGCGCAATTTTTTCTGTTTGTACGAACAGGTATCCAGTGCTGCGCTGCACTCATCTCGTTGTTGCCGAGCACTTGTTAAGCGATCAAAATCTGCGCTAATTAAAAATGCATGTTTGGCGTGAGCAATCGTGCGTAATTGAGGTTTAAAGCCATCCAGCGCTAGCTGCGTATTCGCCAACTCAATGCTGCGCTGCTCGATTTTATCTAATAATAGTGTCGACTTACTTAACCATTCCAAAGCCTGCTCAAGTGTTTTTAAAGAAGACTTTTTAGTCAACAAATAATGCTCGGACAAACGAACTTGTTCCTCTAATTCACTAAGTTGCTGAGCAGTTAAAACAGCTAAAATATCAGCCTGACTAGTTAATAATTGCAGTTCAGCCTGTACTTGTTTATTACGTTCAAAAACATGTTTTGAGATTTCACAATAGATTTCCGTACCGGTTAACTCTTCTAATAATTCAGCTCGTTCCGCCGGGTTAGCATTTAGAAAGGCAGCAAAGCCCCCTTGAGCTAATAACATTGATTTAGTGAAACGAGAAAAATCTAGCCCCGTTAACACAATCACCTGTTTTAATACTTCACTGCTTTTGCTGCACAGCACTTTACCCGCAATTTCGCTTAACTGGCAAACAGGCGCTTGCAAATTACCGGTTGCGCTACTGCGAGCACGTTTTTGACTCCAAAAAACCTTGTAACCTTTGCCTTTTACAGAAAATTCCACCTCCGCTAAACAATCTCCCGTGCCGCGCGTCATCAGTTCATTTTTACTTTGTGTAATACGGTCAAGTCGTGGAGTTTGTTGGTACAGCGCTAAACAAATAGCATCCAAGATGGTGCTTTTACCCGCGCCTGTTTGTCCTGTTATGACAAACAGGCCATTTTCAATAAAGGCTGCAGTCTGGAAATCTATTTTCCACGCTCCTTTTAAGGAGTTTAAATTTTCGAAACGGAGCGACAATATTTTCATAATTTATCCTCCACTTCCGCGCAGACTTGTGCAAACAACTCGCTTAGCTGCGTTTTTTGTAATTCGCTGATGCTATCTTCAATTTCTAATCTGTGCTGAAAAAGATCTGTTGGTGTCAAATTATCCAAAGTACTTTTTTGATCTGCTTGCCATTGATTGTTTTCATCTATTTTCGGACTACTGATTTTCAATATTTCAATATTAGATCCCGCCACTAGTGCATTTAATTCGGTTTGCACATCAGATAGATAAAAATTCTGCTTTAGCTTTATCTCGAGCCAGATACTTTGTCCTTTAAACTCCGACAGCAACGTTTCTATCTGCGTGCTAATGGATGTTAAATCACCGTGAATGATCCGCATTTTTTGAAATTCAGGGATATTGATTTCACTAACGGTTGCTGCCAAAGAGGGATTAAATTCAATTACATTTACCTTTTTCTGCTGCGCAGTTTCATCAAAACTTAATGCAATAGGGCTCCCGCTATAACGAATATGGTCAGACTTCTGCACCTTTTGCGGGCGGTGTAAATGGCCTAGTGCGATGTAGTTAAAAGCGGGAAATAAGGAAGCAGGGAAGGCGGTTAGGCTACCGATGTAAATCTCTCTGACAGAGTCAGAAACAGAGCATCCCACGGCGGTAAGATGCCCTGTTGCGATGACTGGAATGGATTGGCCATTACGCTGGGCTTCAGCCAGTTCAAAAATAGACTGGTAAGTTGCAGCTATCCCTTGCTGCAGATTCATTTGTTTGTCCGCTGCAGAGCTACCTTGATCGCTTTTTAGCACATCGGCGACACGTAAAAAAGGCAACGCGCAAACGATCCCCTGCACATTTTTCTGGTCATCTTTTATGGTAATCAGGTGATCGCTTAAATCATCGCTAAGACCCGCTAATAGGGACACATTTAAAGCTTTTAATAAATCTTTGTTTTCATTTAATACGGCAACACTATCATGGTTTCCAGATACAATAATAAGTTGCTGGCAAACACTTTGTTGTAATCGAACAATAAAATCACTATAGAGTTTACGAGCATACGAAGGCGGTGATGCGCTATCGAAAATATCTCCGGCGACAATGAGCAGGTCTATTTTTTGTCGGTTGACCTCTTCAATTAACCAGTTTAAGAATTGTAAATGTTCAGACTCTCTGGTTTTCATCATAAAATATTGGCCCAAATGCCAATCGGAAGTATGCAAAATTTTCATTTGAACGCCTATCAAACCTATATAAGTTATCCAGTTTAACTTTTTAACTAAAATAAAACCGTTAATAGGTGATAATTAGCAATATTTATCTAAAGAGAACTCAATCAACCTGTTATTAAAAGCAACAGAAATAGCGAGTTATAGAAAAAACACTTTGTTTGTCTAAAATAAAATCAACTTGCTTAGCAAATAAGCAAACGAAATAAAAATTACTTTTTTTAATAAAAATCAGTTGACGACCATCACCGATATCCGCATAATGCGCCCCATCGAAACAATGACTGTTTAGCAGTAAATGTTGAGATAACAAAGTAAAGCATGGCTAAATAGCTCAGCTGGTTAGAGCACATCACTCATAATGATGGGGTCCCAAGTTCAAATCTCGGTTTAGCCACCATTTACTTTATTGTGCGGAATTGGCGGAATTGGTAGACGCGCTAGATTTAGGTTCTAGTATCGAAGGGTGTGAGAGTTCAAGTCTCTCATTCCGCACCACTTTTTACTTAGGTAAAGAGTTACCAAAGAGAAATTACTCTATAAAATAGTAATTGGGATATCGCAAGCGGTAAGGCACTGAACGTTAATAACGATCTCGGCATACTGAATGATGAATCCACAAAGAGATTAAACTCTATAAAATAGTAATTGGGATATCGCAAGCGGTAAGGCACTGAACGTTAATAACGATCTCGGCATACTGAATGATGAATCCACAAAGAGATTAAACTCTATAAAATAGTAATTGGGATATCGCCAAGCGGTAAGGCACCGGGTTTTGATCTCGGCATTCAGAGGTTCAAATCCTCTTATCCCAGCCACATTCACTGATTCGTGAAAACGAATTGGTAAACTTGAAGAAGTTTAAACTTAACAACTGGGATATCGCCAAGCGGTAAGGCACCGGGTTTTGATCTCGGCATTCAGAGGTTCAAATCCTCTTATCCCAGCCACATTGATGCGGAATTGGCGGAATTGGTAGACGCGCTAGATTTAGGTTCTAGTATCGAAGGGTGTGAGAGTTCAAGTCTCTCATTCCGCACCATCTTTTACTTAGGTAAGAGAATAAATTAACCAGCTTATAGCTGGTTTTTTTATGTCCGTAATAAAATAAGAATAAACACCGGAATTGCTAGGCGCGCTAGATTTAGGTTCAACTATTCCTCAAAAAAAGCGAAGGGTGTGAGCGTTCAAGTCTCTCATTCCGCACCATCTTTAACGATGGTAAGCGATAAATTAACCAGCTTATAGCTGGTTTTTTTATGTCCGTAATAAAATAAGAATAAACACCGGAATTGCTAGACGCGCTAGATCTAGGTTCAACTATTCCTCAAAGAAAGCGAAGGGTGTGAGCGTTCAAGTCTCTCATTCCGCAGCATCTTTAACGATGGTAAGAGAATAAATTAACCAGCTTATAGCTGGTTTTTTTATGTCCGTAATAAAATAAGAATAAACACCGGAATTGCTAGACGCGCTAGATTTAGGTTCAACTATTCCTCAAAAAAAGCGAAGGGTGTGAGCGTTCAAGTCTCTCATTCCGCAGCATCTTTAACGATGGTAAGAGAATAAATTATCCAGCTTATAGCTGGTTTTTTTATGCCTGTAATAAAATAAGCATCGCCTCTAAATTGTCGGCATTAGTAGACGTGCTAGATTTAGGTTCAGCTATTCCCAACGAAAGCGAAGGCTGTGAGCGTAGAAGTACCTCATTCCGTAGCATCCAATCAGTCTTTTTTATTTCAGTATTATTTGAACTGTTGCTGCCCTGTCTATATGATTAGTAATAATATCCAACCGTAATTGGAGTGAATAACAATCCAAATTGAAAAATCTGTTACCGCCAGTTTTGATGTCGATCCTCAATGTGGTTTTACTTTTCTATGTCCCGATGAACTCCCTATTTACCAAGGTGAGCAGATTGCTGATGAGTTAAATGCACAAGCAAAGTTTGCTTGCTGTCGCTTAGTCAGTAAAGACGCTCATCCAGCAAAAGCGCCTTGGATAACAAAAAAAACAGATCAATTTATGATGCCAGTTGTAGGTGACTACCCGAATCTAGACGTCAAATGGCCTGCACACTGCATTGTCGGCACAAAAGGGAATCAACTAATACCAGGCTTACCCAATGAGGGCGACTATGATCTGTTGGTTGAAAAAGGAACCGATCCACTCAAGCACCCTTATGGTGCTTGCTTCCATGATCTCGCGGAAAGAGAAAGTACCGGTGCAATTGAGTGGCTACATGCAAAACAGATAAACGTTGTGATTGTTGGCGGCTTAGCCACAGATTACTGTGTTAAAACCACTGTATTGCAGTTATGTAAAGCTGGATTTGAAGTAATTGTTAATCTCGCAGCGTGTCGTGGTGTCGAGAGTGAATCCACCAGACTAGCTTATGACAAAATTCGTGATGCCGGTGCTCACCTAATTATCGATAGTCGCGAATTGGAGTTACTATGAAATTAAATCCCTGGCTAGTTGACAGCTTAATGGATACCGACTTTTACAAGATAACGATGCTACAGGCATACTATCATACCGCTGAATTTCGTCTTGTAGATGTCGAATGGAAATTTTCATGCCGTAATCGCGATGGCTTAGATTTAACAACATTAATCCCGGAGCTTAATCGTCAACTTGAACATCTCTGCACGCTTACATTTACTGATCTAGAGCTCGATTATCTTGGCAAATTCTCTTATATCAAGCCTGACTTTATTGAGTTTCTTCGTATTTTTAAGCTTAATATGCGTTTTGTTAAATTACAGCCAAAAGGAGAGGATCTTAACCTACGTTTTCACGGTCCATTGCTTCATGTAACCCTAATGGAGATCTATGCGCTAGCAATTATCAGCGAACTACATACCTTTACAAACTGTGACGGTTTTAATCTACCACTCGCAAGAGAAAAACTAGTAGCTAAGATTGCACTTATCAAAAACGATGAAACGCTATCCCATTTAAAGTTTGCCGATTTTGGTACTCGTCGTCGTGCTAGCAGAGTTTGGCAGAAAGAAGTATTACAAACGTTAAAAGAGCAGTTACCAAATAATTTTTCTGGCACCAGCAATCTACATTTTTCACAAGTTATTGGTTTATCGCCAATCGGGACAATGGCCCACGAGTGGTTCCAAAGTTGGCAGGCAGTGACGCGCTTAGCAGATGCTCAAAAAGCGGCACTTGAAGGTTGGGTACAAGAATATAGAGGGCGTTTAGGAATAGCCATAACAGATTGTTATTCAATGGACTCTTTTATCCGAGATTTTTCTGATCCCTATTTTGGCAAGCTGTACGATGGTCTACGCCACGACAGTGGTTGTCCGTTCATTTGGGGTGAAAAGGCAATTAAGATGTACCAAAATATGGGCATTGATCCGCTTAGTAAAACATTGGTATTCAGCGATTCATTACATTTCCCGCGCATGATTGAAATTTACAAGCAGTTTAAGGGGCGAATAAGGTTATCCTTTGGCATCGGTACAAACCTGATGAACGATGTTGGCAATAAGCCGCTCAATATTGTTATCAAAATGGTCGCCGCTAATGGAAAGCCAGTAGCAAAAATATCAGATGAGCCGGGGAAAAGCATGTGTGAAGATCTTGGCTACTTACAATATTTGGCCAGTCTCTATGACATTGATCCCAGTGCCGTTAAAATTTCTAAATAGCGCTTTAATGAAATGAAATTATTTAAACAGCTCGAACATAAGTCTCTAACATGATGATTAATAAAAAATGGCGAATACTTACCATCGGTGATGGCGATTTGTCCTTTTCAAAAGCACTATTAATCCACCAGCCAGCATCGCTAACGGCGACTGTTTATGACTCGTTAGCCACTATGAGTGGAAAATATGGCGATCTTTTTTACCAGCAACTAAAACTAGAAAACATCCCTATATTGTTTGAATTTGATGTCTGCAATCCTACATCTTGGATGGGTTTAGAAAAAAATAGCTTTGATTTAGTGATCTTTCAGTTCCCATTGTTACCCGCATTCCGATCTTTTTCTGAATATAAACAGTGCGCTGACAAACTTAATATTAATACACTTAATCGCCGTTTATTACGTGATTTTTTAATTAATTCGTTTAGTTATTTTATTGATCCCAATGGACAACAGTTATGTTTCATTACCTCCAAAGATGTGAAACCATATCGTCAATGGAATATCGAGAATGCCCTGCATCTGAATACCGATATCAATTATTTGGGTTCAATGCCTTTCGATATAAAAATGTTTCCTGGATATAAGATACGCAATGTTGATCGAGATAAACATGTCAAAGACACCAAAGGGGTAACCTATGTGTGGAGCAGACTGAAACGGCATTCGATTATTGATAAACTAAACCCAGCACAGTTTCTGGGCGATAATTATTGCACCGCCTGCCGCGCCGGCCCTTTTACAACAGAATTAGATTCTATGCAGCATAATAAGTCGATAAAACATAAACAGATGATGGAACTTGAACGCTTGTGGCTGGCAGATTTAGACAATAGCGGTAGCAAAGTTGCATTAAAGAATGATCAGAAATAAAGTACTAAATAAGAGTAGAAGTACCCAATAATCTGGTAATTTATAAGGGTTTTTCAAAGTTTTATTCTATAATTTTAAAGATTAAAAATAGAGGTTATTGTATGCAATCAACATCCAGCCAATCGCAAGGGTTATTACTTTTTAAGTTATCTCAGTTACAAACTTTTGCCTTGGGTACATTGAAAATTCAAGAAATAGTGCCCTACCAGCCCCTAACTAAGCTACCTAATTCTGAAGCCAATGTCATTGGTGCCGCCTGCATTCGCGGGCAAACGCTGACAATTATTGATATGGCGGCAGCCGTGGGCTACCCCCCGATAAGTCAAGAAGAGAAAAAGGACTGCGTCATTATTATCACTGACTGCAGCCGTATGCATGTCGGATTTTTAGTTCGAAAAATAGAACGAATTATCGAGTGTAACTGGAAAAAGATTGAACCCCCACCAACTTCTTTAGGTAATAGAACCTACATTACTGGCATTACCTATTTTGAAAATAAACTTATTCAGCTATTCGATATTGAGTTATTACTTTCCGAAATATTTCCAAGTGAAAATGACAAAGTTGTTGAGATAACAGGCGTGCAGAAAGGATTATTACAAAATTCTCATATTTTACTGGTTGATGACTCTGCAGTGGCACGTAAGCAATTGGAGCATGCGCTAACAAATATCGATGTACCGTTTAAAGTGTGTAAAAATGGTAATGATGCACTGGCAGTAATGAAAGAGTGTGCGGCAAAAGATAACCCCATCGATATTCTGGTCAGTGATATTGAAATGCCGGGATTAGATGGCTATGAGTTAACCTTTGAAGTACGAAGTGTGGCTGAAATCGCCCATGCTTATATTATTTTACATACTTCACTTTCCAGTGAGATGAGCGTAGATAGAGCCAATCAAGTGGGAGCAGACGATGCATTAACTAAGTTTGAAGCACAAGCACTGGTTAATGCGATGCTCAAAGGTGCTGAAAAACACCACAAGTAATGCAATAAAAACGCCACGTTTAGCGCGGGCTATTAAGTCAAACTGTGGCTATTCAAGTGATTGAATAGTCATTTTTCGTTAACAGCCTTCGGAAACAAAGGGCTTTGGTGAATTGAATTTAACCTAATCCATACGGGGAGTCGATATATAACAGTGTGTTAGCTTACTATTTTGATGTTTTCTACTATACTCTTTAAAAGGAGAGCATAGATGAATAATGAACGTATCGTCTTTCTAGACACTGAAACTACTGGCTTAAGCCCACAAAATGGCAATCATAGAGTCATTGATATTGCTTGTATTGAGTACATTTCTGGAAACCCTACTGGCTCGGTTATTCAAACAATCATTGAAGGAGCAGGAAAGAATTCAAACAAAGGGGCCTTAAAAGTCCATGGTATTACCGATGTAAGCCGTATTGGCAAGCCAAAATTTGAAGATATAGCTGACAACCTACTATCTTTTTTAAAAGATGTTCACTTAGTTATTTACAATAAATCGTTCGATATTGGCTTTATAGAGTCTGAGTTTCGACATATTGGTAAGAACATATCTTTAGTTGCTCATTGCAAGCAGATAACTTGTGCTATGGAGCTCTCTAAGCAAGTAATAGGTGTAAACAAAATTTCTTTAGACAACGCTTGTCGTCGTTATTCAATTGATACATCTTCAAGAGTAAGGCATGGTGCATACATTGATGCGGCCTTATATTAGACGTCAACTAACTTGTCCGATCGCATTGACTCACTAAAATTCATACTACTAATATGTCGTTGCCTCATCTAAAATAACACTAGTTGTGATTCTTTTAAGATGAGGTAACTAGAAATGATTA
>NZ_JAHNZV010000088.1 GCF_022267535.1 Psychromonas antarctica | reverse complement strand
TCGGCATAACGACAATAAGCAACCGCTGGTTTCCATTGTCTCTTTTCCTCTAGCGCAATGTTGCGTTTATCTTGGATAGTACGATTCCAGTACCAGCGGTCTTTACGTGCTTTCTTACTTAAGTAACATTTTTCCAAGTACTGGTCGAATTCATTAAGCATGATATTTGACAGCAATGGAGAAATTACGCCCCCTTGTGGAACACCTTCGCTTGTTGCACAGAATAGGTTACGTTCAATATGTCCCGCCTTGATGAATCGCCAAAGCAATTCATTAAATCGTCGGCAATTGATGCGTTTACGTATGCATGTCATGAGTAGCTGATGGTGAACCGTATCAAAGTAACTTGATAAATCTCCTTCAACTACCCAGCGTCCCCGTGGCACATTGGTATCAGTTAGCTGTAACTTAACTGTACGAATAGCATGATGAACACTGCGCTCAGGTCTAAAACCATAGGATAATGAATGAAAATCATTTTCCCATATCGGCTCCATTGCCATGAGCATGGCACGTTGTACTATTCTGTCTCTTAAGGTTGGTATACCTAAAGGACGTTGCTTTCCATTCGCTTTAGGAATATAAATCCGCCTAGCAGGCATTGGTTGATAATTACCCGAGAGTAAATCATTTCTGATTTCATCTAAATAACCAGTCAACTTGCCCTGTAAGTGAATTTTAATTACTCCATCAACGCCAGGTGTTTTAGCGCCTTTTGCGGAAAGTGTTACTTCAGCCGCTTGGTAAAGCCATTCAGGATGACTGATCAGGCGCAACAATCGATTAACGCGACGCGTTTTATCGGTTGCTGTCCATGTTGCTAATTTACGTTGCAGTTCGCTGATTATCAAAGGTCTTCACCTCATTAAGGTCAGGTAATTTGCTTGCGCAAATCAATTAAACTGCGTCCCTTCGCCATGTAATGGGCTTTCCCCACCTCAGACTACTACGAACGCTCCGCCAGCTTGTTTGTCATCGGGGTCGTGCTCCCTTGCCATTCAAACAAACCTTCCCCGGTTTACCTATCTGAACTCAAACGTATTGGGGAGGATGCCGATCGCAGTCTTTGACCTTATCATTCTGTAAGGTGATGATGCTTAAACGTAGAATTGTGATATAAACGTTCATCCATTGATAAGCACTTACATATTACTTATCAAATAGGTAATAACACCGCTACATATAGCGTTATTACAACATCATACTGCCTGTAAATTCGTGTAGGCAGTGGCGACATTTCAGCCCATAGATGCGGGTTAATCGGTTCATGTTCTTCATCCGTTCAATACTTAGTCTAGAAGAGCATCTTGGCGTAACGAATTCGCCTCACTCCCCGTTGTCAGCGAGTTACATCACCTTATCAGCATACGATAAGTCACTGTCGCTCAGACTCAACTACCTGCACAACCAGATAGAGCCATAAACACTTTAGCTCCTGCTAGATTGCTCATGTATTTCAGATAGACTCGTGGTTCATTAAAGCATTCCATGCTAGTGCTGAACTCCGGGCACACTGTATGTAATATCGCCAACCCAATGAGTATTAATCGTTTCAGGGTTAAATTTTCTTTTTAATAAATTAGGGATGTTTGGCATCTCATTACCTGATGGATAGTAATGTGGTTTCTTCGGTATTTTAGCGATAACACCAGCTTCTCTCATGAGCCTTGCAACTTTAAATATCCCAATGTTAATTCCTTCTTTTTGTAACGACTTAAGCATCCTACGACGGCCATAACATTGAAGATTGTCATTATGAATGGCGATTATCCTACTGATAAAAAACTCTTTTTCTACATTTTTAGTAGCTACTTCTTGTCGCTTATAATAGCTAGATATTGGCACATCAAATAGCTGACATACATGCTGTATATTTAACATTGGATCTGCCTTTTTCATTTTAGAGATTATCGCAATGCAGGATTGTCTCGAATGAAAAAGGCAGTTGCCTTTTTTAATATTTCATTATCCTTTTGAGCTTCGAGTAATTGTTTTTCTAGCTCTTTAATACGCCTTATCTGAGGATCTAATGCAACTAGATTGGGAGAGGTTTCGCCTGACTTTTCTGCTAAATATTGTTTTTTCCATCTCACCACAGCAGATGAGGAAGCACCTGAAAGCTCAATTATTTGGTTATTAGAATAATTTTCTTCAACCATTAATTTTGCGTATTCTAACTTTTGAGCGGATGTAAACTTAATGCGATTTTTACGAATTGAACTGGTCATTTTATTTCCTGTTTTAATTAATTTAAGAGGCTATCAAACCTTCCAAATTTATTAAACCATTACATAGCTTTAAACATGAGGTGAAAGTAGTTACCAGCCAAGTCAAATCTAGTCGTGGCACACCACTTACTAACTTTGACCGAGGTGCTAATATCGCAAGAAGTAGTCGGAACATTGCCAAACTCGATTTAGCCAACGTTGTCCAAGCTGATAATATTGTTAAATTTGCTAAGCAAGCTAAATTTTTAGGAAATGGTCTTGCAGTTATCGATTTTGGTAGCCGTGTTGGAAATGTTCATAATAGCTATAAAGCAGGTGGGAATTGGGAACGAGAGATGTTCATTGAATCAAGCAGTTTCGCGGCTACTGCAATAACAGGTACTGTAGCAGTAGACGCTGGCTTGGCTCTTTTGGTTTTCGCAACGCCAGTAGGTTGGTTTGCTTTAGTAGTGGGAGGTCTAGCAGTGGCAGGTGTTGCCGCCGCCGCATCTATGGGCATGAATAGCCTTATTAAAAACAATGCTGGTAACACATATGATGCCCTTATAAAAAGTTTATATAATTAATGAATATTATAACAATATTAGTTGGGATTATGATTTTTGCCTCTATTGTAACGGGTATACTGTACGTTACTTTTGGTCAGGTGACCGTCCGAAAGTTGCGTAAAAATCCTGAAACAATCAATGCGCTTGGGAGTGAATTTGTAAGCGGCTGGGATATCCTAAATGTTGCCAAAGCATTATCTCTTCCTAGAAATTGGAGTAAAAAACTAGAAAATAGTCCATTTTCTTTTTTGTATGCAAATTCCAATTTAATATTCAAACACACAACTAAGTTTGATCACTTTTTGGGGGCTATGTTTTTTTGGTGTTGGCTTATAACTGGTTTTTTTGGTTGTTTATTGGTTGTTTTAAATACTTTCGGTGTATTTGCTAAATAGAGGCTTAACAAATTGCTGCACTCGGACTCGATACAGTTGTTGCGTTTTTTGCTAAAAGAAAAGGCAGCAAAAACAGCACCAACTTACTCGCCGGTGAGCAAGGCGTTGAGCCTGTAGAGATGCCATGGATATTACAATAGTTGTAACGTTTACTGTTGCATTTTTTGCTAGTGTAGCGGGCAGTGAAATAGGTCATAGATTCAAGAGTATTAAGCGAGAATTGTATATTAAGCTTGCTATTCATTTATGTTCAGGTTTTGCTGGAGCCTTACTGGTTTTAATTTTGTTATCAAGAGTGCATGAATATCCAGTGGTTCTAGCTTTGGTAGTTGGAGTTTCCTATGGTTTTTTTATGGCAAATGCTAAATTTTACGATGGACTTAAATAGCTTAAATTCAGCAAGCACTTAACAAGTCAAATCACCGGACGCATAACGGCTGTCGCGATTTTTTGCTAAAAACCAAAAGCCGCAAAAACAGCGCCAACCTACGCGGCAGTTAACGAGGCGTTGAGGCCGTAGAATAACTCTTTTTTGATATTTCAGGCCAATATTTGGGGTTCCAAATGCATTATCTAGCGTATTATAAACGCTTAGAATCCATTACAGGAGTTCGTTTTTTAGTTAATTTTAACTGTAAGAGTAATTCTACAGCCTCGTTATGCAACTAATCCCAAAAGGGACTCTATGTTAAAGTGTAAATTGAAAGAAAATTATGAAAAGCAATCACCAATAAATAAATTTAGGAGAAACCTCATTGGTTTGGGAGTGTATTTACTAGTTGCCGTTCTTGGTCTTTTCTTCTATTTTACTGACTCAAAGTTTCTTGGGGTCGGGGTTCTTTTCATTGGAGGGCTTGGGGTGCTTATTTTGAGTGTGACCGCGCTATTCAATTATAAAAAAGCAAACGTGAAGTTGCATAACAACACGCTCTGAGGTGGACAACAAGGCTGTCAATGACAACCTTGTTGATGGTGCGGATTAAACCGTTGGTCGATGTAAATCAAAGCGTAATTCGTCTGAAACACCATAATAAGCCGATGGACCGCCAGCGCGTAATACCGGCTCTGCTAATGCAGTTTGATAAATTCCTTCGGCGTTGAGCAAGTGCTTTTCAATATGCACTGCCACCACTTCACCTAGCACTAGCCAGCTATCAATTTTGTCACCATTAGCCGCTGTTAACTGGATGCATTGCGACAGTTTGCATTCGAAGCTAACAGGGCTTTGTGCAATTCGATCAGCTTTAACAATGTTGCCTGCTATTGGCGTTAATCCGGAAAATTCAAATTCATCAGTGCCGTGGGGTAATGCTGCTGATGTTTGATTCATTTGCGCGGCTAAATTGCGGGTAGTTAGGTTCCAAATAAATTCGCCAGTTTCAACAATATTGGCGACGCTGTCTTTCCAACCGGTACTGGCAAAGCCGATAATCGGCGGATCGTAATTAAAGCAGTTAAAGAAACTATAAGGGGCGAGGTTTCTCTGGCCTTGGGCATTACGAGAGGCAATCCAACCAATAGGGCGGGGGCCTATAATGGCATTCAGTGGATTATGTGGCAGACCATGTCCTTTACTCGGTTCATAAAAATAGCGGTTATCAGCACTCATATATTACCTTCTTTATATCGTTAAACTTAGATAGGGTTATCTGGCACGACTATATCCAAGCCACACTTCAACATCCAGAGCTTCGCCTGGATGCCTGAATGAGGCTTCCTGATCTTGCATCTCGAAGTAAACAGGGGCTCTATGTAGTGCTCTAATACTAGCGGACACTCTTATAGGCTGTGTAAAATAGAGTAACAGTTTTTCACCTTAGACTATATAAAAGGGTGAAAACCCAGCAAACATAGGTGCCGTGATCGGCGTTGTCAATATTGCAACGGAGCTTTGGCCGTGGGGGGGCAACTAACAGTAAAGCGCACCCAATGAGGCATGCCATCGAGGTTACCTTTTATTAAGTAACCTCAATTCTGGATAAGCTAAACGATACAGTACCGTTATTTACGCGTATTTCTGCGTTAAATCATCTAGCAATAACCAGTTATTGCTGCGATGATTCGCCTTGAACTACGCAAAACTAACAGCACTGTATAATATGTTTTTTAACTTTTTGATATTTAATCTAATTTCGTTTCCATTATCCAGAACTGAGGTTAAGTAAAATGATTACGTTATTTGATTTTCGTAAAATATCCGGGAGATAACCCATTAATAAGTGTTGGCTTCGCATTATTCTATTTAAAAAACACTTTCCCGCCAATCATTTTGAATGCAGGCACCCCTCGCACTAGTGCGTCACGAGCAAACTGTGAACCACAACTTGGGCACAGACAAGGCGCCGTTGTAAAATCCACCGATATCCGCTCTTTGAAGCATTTAATTAACGGCCCGTTGCCACCTTTTCGATATTTAAAAAGCCGGCTTTTACATTTACTGCAAAAGATATCAATTGTTGCACTTGGACCCTTTTTGTTTGGTTTTGCCATTTGCAATATATCTCCTTACTGTGAAGTAATACCCTAACTAAATAAGCTTCATAAACTAACCCTAAAGCTTGTTTAGTTTTTATTATATACCGATAGTAACTCAAGATGCTTTATCAGGAATCGGCCTGTTGTTTTTGCATCTTGCCGTAATCGAGGGATAGATATTAATAGAGGAGCGGCAGATGCACGATTTACATTTTAAGTGTGTGCTTTTAGTATGATATTCGTCAGGAATTTAGGAGACGTTTACGCAGGGAAATTACAAATTCTGAATTGGTTGTGTCCCAATATGAGCATAATGAGATAAATATTCAGTGCAAATCAATATTTTTTTGGTGACGGGCTTTTATTGTTCCTATACTCGGGTGAAACTATCATCGTTTTCGAATAAAGTTTTATTTGCATCCTATAAACGACAGGATCATTATGCGCTATTTTATCTTTTCAATATTAGCAATCATCATTATTGTTGGTTTATTTCTGACCGCTATCCACCTCGGTTTTCGTGCTCCTAGGAATAAAGAAACAGGAAACCCAAAAGACCTTTTTGGTATTGACTACCTTCAGTTACACATTCCGATCCATGCAGGCAAGCAGTTGTTTGGCTGGTTGCTTCCCGTCTCTCATTCAAGTGAAACGCTTATAATCCTGCATGGGTGGGGCAGTAATTCAGAAATAATGCTACCTCTTGCAATACCGTTTCACAAAGCGGGTATTAACGTTCTTGTTTTCGATGCGAGGAGTCATGGCCGCAGTGATTCGGATACTTTCTCATCATTACCTCGTTTTGCAGAAGACATGGGGAATGTGATTGATTGGTTAAAGTTACATCATCCTGACCGCTCTGAAAAAATTGCCTTGTTAGGACATTCGCTTGGTGCTGCCGCGGTATTATTCGAGGCATCTAAACGTAAGGAGATTGCAGCGGTTATCAGCATTTCTACATTTGCACATCCTGAATGGATGATGCAGCGTTATTTAAAAAGTTTTTATTTTCCTTCATACATTAGAAAACCAGTGATACGTTATGTGGAGTGGGTGATCGGACATCGTTTTGCTACATTTGCTCCGCTTAGTACTGTTTGTAAAATAAATTGCCCAATACTGATCGTTCATGGCAAAGAGGATAAAATCGTCCCCGTTGAAGACGCCAGAGTTATCATAGCCAATTGCCCTGAACCACATTTAAGCTTGCTGGAGATAGAAAATGCGAGCCATGATTCCGTTGAAAAAATAGAACAACATTGTCAGCAACTTATTTGTTTTCTACGAGTGTCTGGTTTGAATATTTAAGCTTTTAATTACATTACTAAAGGACCTCTCTGCTAAGCGCAGTCGGTACCATCAAAAAACTTTTGCTGTTTAAGGATGAGCGTTAGGATTTTAGTGTCAAAACGAGTCCGTTCAACTCGCTTTTTAATTATGACAGCCTTTTTTCAGACAATGCCAAGATGACTAAATACCATGAGTACGTTAAGTCATCTTTTATTTTGATTTTCAGTGTGAGATAGCTATAAATGGATATATTAGTCTATTTTTAACGTTTAATATGATCAAGATATACAGGTCTGAAATTTAAATTCAATATTTTGCGCTTAAACTAAATCACTAGGACAACTATTTATGAATAGGAATCGAATCATGACAATTTTAATCAGCGTACTTATCCTTATTAGTATTGCCTTTTTTGGCCGTATTTATTACCAAAATGCTCAAGTGCCTAACTTAGGTGTTAATAACGGTAAGTTGGCAGAAATAAGCAGCAAGCCAAATAATGTATCAAGCCAAACTGATGATGAAAATAAAAAAGTAGCCACTATGCCGTTCAAAAAAAATCAAAGGCAAACGATGGTGGCCCTTAAGAAAGCCGTACAACAATTTGGTGGTGGTAAAATTGAAAAAGAGAGCGACGACTATCTCTATGTTATTTTTACAACATCACTAATGAGATATCATGATGATGTTGAATTTTGGTTAGATGCAAAAAATGAAGTTGTTCATTTTCGTTCTGCTAGCCGCGCTGGTCATTCTGATATGGGGGTGAACCGCCAACGCTGGGAAAAATTAAATGAGCTTTACGGCGCGTTGTAGGCCATTTTCAACTTAACAACCACCATCGAAATTAGGTGTGGATTACTGTTGAACACTGGCGGACAAGGGGGGGGGACCTCTTAATGCTCATTAATTCCTGAGTAGTGAGTGGTTTCCAAACATACGATGGTACATAAAAATGGATGTGATTATTAGATTTATACCTTAACTCATACACATAATTAAATAATAATACTGATATTTGCGCTAAAACAATAATTTTATCTATCTATTAAATGCTATTTTGCTTAATGATTTTGGCCTCAGATTTGTAGGTTTCTAGCTCGCCATGAGGGTGGCGGGTGTAGGTAGAATGGCGTACTGAGCGCATGATGGTGTTTTTATTAGCTCTAGAAATAGGGCGAAATTGATTTAATGATGAGTGGATCTTTACATATATTGAATTGTTTATTTTTTGAACAGCTATTGACTTTATTTTTTGATTGTATAAAGTGCACGTCAGCAAGAAAGAAAGCCTTTTATTTACATTCTGCATTTCGTTGTTTATTAATAATACATCGGTCTGCCGTTTTTAAGTTCCAGTCTGTTTTTACGCTATATAAGTCTATTAAGGCAATCTAACATTAAAGTTACAGGATTATTATTATGTCTAAAGTTCAAGGTACAGTTAAATGGTTCAACGAGTCTAAAGGTTTTGGTTTTATCGAGCAAGAATCTGGTCCAGATGTATTCGCTCATTTCAGTGCTATCTCAAGCGAAGGTTTCAAAACATTAGCTGAAGGCCAAAAAGTTGAATTTACTGTAACTCAAGGTCAAAAAGGCCCGAATGCAGAAAATATCGTAGCACTTTAATTTGCTGTGATATTTTAGCTCCTAGATAGAGCTGAACTCATATTTGAAAGAATGGTAAACCTTTGTGGGTTTGCCATTTTTTTTACTCATTTTAAAGTGCGCTAGCTAGGTTAAATTGGCCTCAGCTCTGTCGTTTTCTAAGGCTAACTCAAGTTGATTGCCGGTGCAGACCAGTTCAAATTACTCTTTTTTTAGGGAAAAGTTTTTATTCTTCCTATACGCCCATTTTTCTTCATAAAGAGCATGATTCCATTAGGGCAATTTTAGACGCTGTGATTGCTGTGCTGGGTGTCTATTTGTTAGTGATAGGATCAAATTTCTAGTGATTTTTTGTTTGAGTATGAAAAGAAGGCTAAAAACATTGCCAGTAATACGTACATAGAGAGCCACCAAAAAAGCTGAGAAGCGGTGATCCCATTGTCAATCAGATAGCCAAATAAAATGGGGGAAATCGAGGTTGATATCACAGCAAGAGATGCCATGAGTGCGCGTATTCTACCGAGATATTTGCTGCCGTAAACTTCAGCCCAAAGAGCATTAATAATTGGGCTGCCGGAGCCAATAGCGATGCCAAGTAAGATAAGTAGAGAGTAAGCAACCCAGTTACCTGTTAGTAGTGATGGTAACAACAAAGCCATGATCATTGGAATAGGGTAATATTTTAATAATTGTCTCCCGCTGAACCGATCAACCAATGCCCCTGCGTACATTGATGAAAGCCAATGAGTAATCCCATAAAAGACAAAACAATTGGCAAAAAGTATTGGTGTCCAGCCCATTTGTGGTATAAAAAATCCCTGATGAATAAATATTCCTGTCACGATGAATGGTGCGGCAAGAACTGTCGGTAGTGCCAACCAAAAGCGATAATCCGCAAGTAGTGTCCTTCTGGAACCATCCTCTGTAAGTGCTTTAGAAGTTTGACTGTCTACGGTTGGATTATGTTCGGAATACTTTTTGTCTTTACTACGTTTAATAAGAAAAAGTGCCAGAGGAAGGTAAAGTAAGGGGATTGCTAACGCTATAATCAACCAACTTTGTTGCCACCCGAATTGCGCAATAAGGAATACGGCAATGGAAGGCAGAATGATTTCACCTAAGGGAACGCCGGTGGTTGCCAAACTCAGACCTTTGCCACGATTCAGAGAAAACTTTTTCATCATTGTCGTTATGGCTGTGTGTGGGAAAAGGCCTTGACCAAAAAAACGCAGGAGAAAAAGCCCGATAACAAGCGTTGTTATATTATTGCTCTGCCAGAGAGTGAGCGCAGCTAAGGAAAGTCCAATGGTGCAGAATAGGATAAACTTCTCTAACGAGACCTTATCAATGCTCCCACCAATCCACATAAGAAGGAGGCCACTGGCAAGAGTCGCCATAGAATAGGCTGAACCATAGCTTGTGGCTGATAGACCAAGACTTTCTTGAAAGCTGCTGCCGAACCAGCTGACGAAAAACGACTGACCAAAGTTGCCCATGAAAACTGTCATCATTCCAAAAATGAGAATTGGCCAGCTGTGCTTTATAAAACGTAAATATTCTTGAATCATTATATTATATGAGTTCCCTAGGAAACTCACACAATCAATCTTTTTTGGTGGTTTGTCAACAGTATGCTGAAGCGGAATGATTATAATGTGGTGCTGTTTTGAGCATAAATATTGCTTATTTTTACTCTTTTTATAAGGGAAGCTGACTTCGCCATGTTCAAGGCGTAAAATGTTCTGCTCACTGACCACCCCGCGGTACAAGTAGGCGCCAGATAGGTTAATGCACCATCACCCTTACCGACATATACACATTCCATTCACCAAGAGCATTAGCGGGCAAATAATAGCTAGCCTGACACACCAATTCGATGAACGTCGCCCTAAACACTTTGTCTAAATTATTGGCAACACACAGGTATTTTACCGCTTTACTTAACCACAAGGTTTTGTTTTTATTCAGCCCGCCGGCTGGTTCGACAAAGTACACATGAGGATGGAATTTCAGCGTTCTTGGATGTGTATGTAACACTGCAATATAACCCGTCTTCTCACCGAGCCTTTTATCATTTTAAAAAATAAATCCAGTGTCGTTTTGGTTGCTTAAAGGAGCGCTTGATAAACCCATTTTTGATGGTGCCAAACAAAAAGGCGCAGTTGTGTCGGTAGGGGGAATCCGACCAGATAATAATCCACAGGCAGTAACTTCTGACGTTATGAATCTAACCAGTGATTATTGGCGTTAGTGCGTCAAGCGAAGCTTGATGCATATTGCAGGGTGTAAGTCCCTGTCAGTCACCAGTATCTGCAGTAAAATTTTTGTTGTTATTTTTCATACAAGGCTATCAAGGTTATTGTAGCCGCAGAATAAAACAGGGGTTACCCAGCCTTAGTCCCATTTGTAACGATGCATTTACAATAGCCAATGTATCATTAGTATCGGTTTTATGTTCTTAGAGAAAACCTTTTACTAGTATCTCTTTAAGTTGTTGATGAAAAACGGGTTTATGACTGACTAATTCGATATGCTTGCTGATCTGGCAAACCTGAATAACATTTATAGCTAAATCAATTCCAAAGAGAATTAATAACTCCCACTAAATTAACTCACCAAAGCTCGTTATATTTTGAAGGGATGCAAAAAAAACAAGTTACGATAACGCTAAGCTAAATTGCTAGCGGTGTGGAGTCCATACATCGACTTAGATTATTTACTCTAATAGAGTACTACAATGAATTTGTCCGGCTCGCATTACTTCAGTGAAAATCATTGTATCAATAATTGAACTAATGGTGTCAATAACATCTGCATTGTCAAAATGCTTTTCAAGGCTTATACTGATTTTCGTCGCTTGAATAACACTTATTTAACATCTTAAAGGACTCATAAAATGACTAAGAAAATATTAATGATTTTAACGTCTCACGCAGAGCTTGGTAATACAGGCAAAAAAACGGGTTTCTGGATAGAAGAGTTCGCTGCCCCTTATTACGTATTTAAAGATGCCGGTATTGAGATCACTTTAGCTTCACCTGATGGTGGACAGCCGCCTATTGATCCCACTAGTACCTCGATTCATAAGTCCGTGTGATAATGTTCATAATTGGTTCAAGCCGACAAAGCCTTACCTTTATACGTCCATTTAAATGGTTTTGCTAAATTCTCGTTAAAATAATCAATAAAGCGC
>NZ_JAHNZV010000087.1 GCF_022267535.1 Psychromonas antarctica | reverse complement strand
AGTTCAATTTTTTTTACATTTATTAAAAATAATTTGAAGAAAAGAGAAATTTAGCGCGAAAAGTATTTTTTGATATCTCTCGCAGCCCTTGTATAGCTTGAAAATTATTTTCACCGAGAATTGCTGACGAAAATTCAGTGATAATATGCGTGATGGCGCGGCTGTGTACCGTTTTGGCGGTGAAGAATTTGTTATCTTATTGCCTAAAAGCAGCTTACGCATTGCCCGTCATTTTGCTGAGTCGTTGCGCAAGTTGCTTGAAAAGTTAACCTTAAAAGATAAACGTACTGCTGAAACGATAAAAAATATCAGCGCTTCATTTGGCGTTGCAGAATTTATTAAGGGTGATTCACTAAGCAGTTTAATTGCTCGAGCAGATGATCATTTATACCAAGCAAAACGTTTAGGTCGCAACCGTGTGTTACCCATTTAACGGCGAAAAAATAAACAGGTAGGTAAATTTGCAAAATATTATTGTTGATGGCGAGATAGTGTCGCCTTCTAAAGTTGTCTGTATCGGGCGTAACTATGTTGATCATATTAAAGAGCTAAATAATGAGATACCTAAGCAGATGGTTATTTTTGTCAAACCCAATTCTGCTATCAGTAGCGCTATAGTCTGTGATCAAAAAGAAGCAATTCATTATGAAAGTGAGATCTCTTTTGTGATTGACGGTGGGAAAATTAGTGCGGTTGGATTTGGACTGGATCTCACTAAACGAGCACTACAGACGCAATTAAAAAATCAAGGTTTACCATGGGAGCGGGCCAAATCCTTTGATAAATCAGCTGTATTTAGCGAATTTGTCGGTTTTACTGGCGATATTAAAGCACTCTCTTTGCAACTATTTATTAATGACATTTTAATTCAGGAAGGCGATGTTGCTTTAATGATTAATAAACCACTGGAGATTATTGATGAGGTCAGTACCTTTATGAGTTTTGCTGCAGGCGATATTTTGATGACAGGCACACCCAAAGGGGTTGGAGAGCTGTTTTGTGGCGATCGCTTTATGGGCCGAATGTATAATGGTGAACAACTGATTATTGAAAAATGCTGGATAGTGCTGTAGTGATGATGCTTTCATAAATGGGTATATAGTTTATTGAATGTCATTCGTTAGAGCCTATTTATTATGGATAACTTTGTCTTTTTACACCGTTACTATCGTTCATTTCACCACTGCACTAGCCTTATCCCTCTGATTTGCGTAAAATTGCAGCCAATATTTTTCAATCACTTGCTTTAGGTAGAGATAAAATCAATGCAGCACCTAGATGAAATCGTTGCGAATGCGCAACAACAGATAGAAAATGCCCAAGATGGTAATGAATTAGAACAGATCCGCCTACAGTATTTAGGTAAAAAGGGTCTGATGACAGAAGAGATGAAAAGCTTAGGCAAACTGCCTCCTGCTGAAAAACCCGCAGCAGGGCAGATGATTAATCAAGCCAAACAATCGATTCAGGCCGTTTTAGTTGCGCGTAAACAAGCAATGGAAGCGCAAGCATTAAATGCTAAATTAGCGGGTGAAACAATTGATGTGACGCTGCCTGGTCGTGGTGCCCAATTGGGCGGGATCCATCCGGTTACTCGTACTGTTGAGCGTATTACCGAATTCTTTGCTGAACTCGGTTTTGAAGTGAAAAATGGACCTGAAGTTGAAGACTGTTACCATAACTTTGACGCATTAAATATACCGGCGCATCATCCAGCGCGTGCGGATCATGATACCTTCTATTTCAGTCCGGATCTTGTATTACGCACACAAACATCGGGTGTGCAAATCCGTACCATGGAAAACAGCAACCCGCCAATACGCATCATCTCTCCAGGGCGGGTTTATCGTAATGATTACGACCAAACCCATACGCCAATGTTCCATCAGGTAGAAGGTTTGATGATTGCTGAAAATGTCAGTTTTACACAACTTAAAGGTGTGTTGCATGACTTTCTACATAACTTTTTTGAACAAGATCTTGAGGTCCGTTTCCGCCCCTCTTACTTTCCCTTTACAGAGCCTTCGGCTGAAGTCGATGTGTTAGGTGAAAACGGTTGGCTTGAGGTCTTAGGTTGCGGCATGGTGCATCCCTCAGTTTTACGCTCTATGGGCGTTGATCCAGATAAATATTCAGGTTTTGCATTCGGTATGGGGGTTGAGCGTTTAACTATGTTGCGTTACGGCGTCAATGATTTGCGTTCTTTCTTTGAAAACGATCTTCGTTTCCTCAAGCAATTTAAGTAAGGGTTAAGATAATGAAATTTAGTGAAGCTTGGTTACGAGAGTGGGTTAACCCTGAAATTACACGTGATGAATTAATGCATCAAATCACCATGGCTGGTCTTGAAGTTGATGATGTACAAGCGGTATCCGGCGAATTTACAAAAGTCGTCGTAGGTGAGGTGGTGGAATGCGGCCAACATCCTGACGCCGATAAATTACAGGTGACTAAAATCAATATTGGTTCAGATCAGTTACTTGATATTGTATGTGGCGCCAAAAACTGTCGTTTAGGCTTAAAAGTCGCAGTCGCGGTTGTCGGAGCTGTTTTACCTGGGGATTTTAAAATAAAGGCTGCAAAGCTACGCGGTCAGGCATCATTGGGCATGTTATGCAGTGAATCCGAATTAGGGATGGCAGAGAGTGCTGATGGGATCATCGAATTGCCGCTTGATGCGCCAATTGGTGTTTGTGTGCGTGAATATTTACAGCTTGATGATGTCATGATTGATGTCGATTTAACCGCTAACCGTGCAGACTGTTTAGGTATTGCCGGTCTTGCACGCGAAGTGGGTGTGTTAAATGGTTTGTCGGCGACAGAGCCGACATGGGATAATGTTGCGCCCAGTATTACAGATCAACTGGCAATTAACTTACAAGCGCCAACTGCATGTCCGCGTTACTTAGGTCGTGTGATTCGTGGCATTAATCAAGATGCTGTCACTCCACTATGGATGGTTGAGAAATTACGCCGTTGTGGTGTGCGCAGCGTTGATGCAGTCGTAGATATTACTCAGTATGTTCTGCTTGAATTTGGTCATCCAATGCACGCCTTTGATTTAGATAAATTAGAAGGTGATATCAATGTTCGTCTTGCTGTTCAAAATGAAAAGCTGACATTATTGGACGGTAAAGAAGTCAAATTAAACAGTGATACCTTGGTGATTGCAGATCAACATAAAGCCCTTGCCATGGCAGGTATCTTTGGTGGTCTGGATTCCGGTGTGACACAGGGCACAAGCAACATTTTCTTGGAAAGTGCATTCTTTGCGCCGCTTGCCATTGCAGGACGTGCTCGTGCTTACGGTCTGCATACTGATGCTTCTCATCGTTATGAACGTGGTGTAGATCCTCTTTTGCAAGTAAAAGCAATAGAGCGTGCAACACAGCTTCTAATTGAAATCTGTGGTGGTGCTGTTGGCCCGATTACTGAAGCTGTAAGTGCAGAAAACTTACCCTCTCAAACAACCATTACATTACGCCGTAGTAAATTAGATGGTTTAATCGGTATTTCAATTGATGCTGATCGTGTTAAAACTATTTTGACTCAACTTGGTTGTGAAGTGGCGGTAACAGCAGAAGGCTGGAAAGCCGTTGCACCAAGCTACCGTTTTGATATGGAGATTGAAGAAGATCTTATCGAAGAGGTCGCACGTGTTTATGGGTATAACAATATTCCCAATATAGCACCGCAAGCTGCACTGACCATGCCGCTGCACAATGAAGCAACACTTAAAATAGCGAAAATTCGTGATGTATTAGTTAATCGTGAATATCAGGAAGCTATCACCTATAGTTTTGTTGACCCTGACAAACAGCTCCGGCTACATCCGCAAGCTGATGCATTAATTTTACCGAACCCTATCTCTAAAGATATGTCGGCAATGCGTGTAAGCTTATGGACTGGGTTGCTGGAAAGTGTTTCCAAAAATCAAAAGCGTCAACAAGCCCGTGTACGTTTATTTGAAACGGGATTACGTTTTGTTAAAGATGAAATGGCTGAGAATGGCATTAAACAGCAAGAAATGCTCTCAGGCGTGATTATTGGTAATTTAAATGATCAACATTGGAATATAGAAAGTCGAGCGGTTGATTTTTTTGATCTTAAAGCTGATTTAGAAGCCGTACTGGATCTATGTGTTGATCCATCAAGTTTTGAATTTAAAGCTGAGATGCACACTGCCTTACATCCTGGCCAGTCAGCGGGGATTTATCGTGAAGGCAAAAAAATCGGTTATATTGGTACGCTTCATCCTAGCTTGACTAAACCTTTTGCTTTAAATGGCGCTGCAATTGTATTTGAACTCGAGTTAGAGCAAATAATTACTCGCAAAATACCGCAAGCTAAGGAAGTATCTAAGTTTCCATCTAACCACCGCGACTTAGCATTTGTTGTAGATGCACAGTTAAATGCTGGTAAGGTCTTAAAATTTATAGAAAAAAATGGCGGAACGGAATTAGTTGGCATAAACTTATTTGACGTATACCAAGGACCTGGTGTAGAAATGGGTAAGAAAAGCTTAGCGATAGGTTTGATCTTACAAGATACAACTCGTACTTTGGAAGAACAAGAGATTGCTGATAGCGTGAATAAGATTGTAGAAGCAGTTTCTACGGAGTTTAATGCATCGTTGAGAGATTAATTTATGGCACTGACTAAAGCTGAAATATCAAATCATTTATCAGAAAAAATTGGTTTAAGCAAACGCGAAGCAAAAGAGTTTGTTGAGTCGTTTTTTGAAGAGATTAAAGCCACACTCGAAGCTGGAGAGACGGTTAAAATCTCTGGTTTTGGTGGTTTTGAATTAAAAGATAAAGGTGAGCGTCCAGGCCGTAACCCCAAGACTGGCGAGGATATTCCTATTGCCGCTCGTCGAGTTGTTACATTTAGAGCTGGACAGAAACTGAAAGAGTTGGTAGAAGAAAACTTACCGGATACAGCAGATAAACTTTAGTTTTCTCATCAACATAAAAAAGTCGCATTTGCGGCTTTTTTTTTATTTTGAATGCCATAACTCGTTGTCAAACGGGCTATTTGAGCGCCTGATTGTTTTTTTTAGCTAGCTGAATAGATGCTAACCTCAGAATTAGCATCTGGGTGCCGAATAGGTATAGAATAAAGCTGTTCGTTATAATCGGACGTAATGAAATATTTAAGCACAATTAGACCAAATTCAATATGAGTGAGAATTATGTACTGTCCTTTTTGTAGTGCGCAAGACACGAAAGTGATCGACTCTCGATTAGTTGCAGAAGGATCGCAAGTACGTCGTCGCCGTTCTTGTAATGAATGTAGCGAGCGTTTTACCACGTTCGAAATAGCTGAGCTAGTGATGCCCCATCTGATCAAATCAGATGGGCGACGAGAGCCCTTTAATGATGATAAGTTATTGGTAGGGATTCATCGTGCACTTGAGAAAAGACCCGTAAGCATTGAAGCAATAGAAAGTGGGCTTAATAAATTAAAATCAACGCTGCGTGCAACGGGCGAGCGTGAAGTAACCTCGAAAATGGTGGGGGAGTTGGTGATGGAATTACTGAAAAGTTTAGATAAAATTGCCTATATTCGCTTTGCTTCAGTGTATCGCTCCTTTGCAGATGTTAAAGAGTTCGGTGAAGAGATAGCTAGGCTAGAAAAATAGCCGTTTTTACTCAGGTTAAAAGTTAAAAAGTTAAAGGTTAAAGATTAATGAATGCAGCTCACTTTTCAGATGCAGATAAAATCTACATGTCGCGCGCTATTGAAATCGCCAAAAAAGGTCGCTTTACTACCGCTCCTAATCCTAATGTCGGTTGTGTCATTGTCAGTAATAATATTATTATCGCTGAAGGTTTCCACCAAAAAGCAGGCTTACCACATGCTGAAATTAACGCGCTCGCTTTTGCCCAAAATAACGCTCTTAATGCGACTTGTTATGTGACATTAGAACCATGCTCTCATTATGGTCGCACCCCTCCGTGCGCCTTAGCGTTAACAAAAGCGGGCGTTAAACGAGTGGTGATCGCTATGGTTGATCCTAATCCGCAAGTCGCCGGACGTGGCATCCGTATTCTACAAGAAGCCGGTATTGAAGTGGATGTTGGCTTACTTGAAAATGAAGCACGAGATTTAAATCGCGGCTTTATTAAACGGATGCAGACTCATAAGCCACGTGTTACCGTTAAATTAGCGGCCAGCTTAGATGGCAAAACCGCCTTGAGAAATGGCGATAGCAAATGGATTACCGGACCGCAAGCGCGTATCGATGTGCAGTATTATCGCGCTCAGCAAAGTGCTATTTTGACCGGTTGTGGCACAGTGATTGCGGATGATCCCAGCCTAAATGTACGTTATCCGGAATTGCAACAAAGTGCAGGATTTGCAAACGAAATCACTGCTAAGACGGTCCGGCAACCAGTTCGTATTGTGCTTGACGCGCATAATAAGTTAAGTCTCAATGAGAAGCTTTTTACACTTGCCGGCCGCGTTATCTTGGTTGCACTTTCGCCACGAACAGATCTTCAAAGCAAGCAGTTTACAGCCGATGTTGAGCAGATTATATGCGCAGAGGATGAAGCGCGTCGTATCGATCTTAACATGCTGCTAACGCGTCTAGCCGAGGAAGAAATAAACGACCTTTGGGTAGAAGCAGGGGCAATACTTTCGGGGGCGTTTTTTGACCAAGGGTTAGTAGATGAATTTATACTTTACCAAGCACCTAAATTAATGGGCGATCAGGCGAGAAACTTAGTAAACTTACCCGATTATTCAAAAATGGACGATGTTGTGCAATTAACGCTGCAAGATGTAGCGATAATTGGTCATGATATTCGCCTTATCAGTAAGCGAGATTAATATGTTTACAGGCATTATAGCAGCAGTGGGACATGTCACTGCAATCAAGAAAAATGAAAAAGATATGACCATTAGCATCGATTCAGGCGTATTAGATTTAAGTGATGTTAAATTGGGGGACAGTATTGCCAATAACGGTGTCTGTTTAACAGTGACACGATTAAGTTCTCAGGGATTTGATGCCGATGTCTCTAATGAGACAATAAAACGCAGCGGCTTTGCGAATATAAAAACGGGTTTTGCAATCAATTTAGAGAAAGCGATGCAGATTGATGATCGCTTGGGTGGGCACATTGTCAGTGGACATGTTGACGGTGTCGGCGAAGTGACTTCGATTACGCCGTTGGGTAATGCCGTCGAATATTGGATAAAAGCACCTGATGAACTTGCTAAATATATAGCTGAAAAAGGATCCATTACGATCGATGGTATTAGCTTGACCACCAATGAAATTGACGGTGCTTGTTTTAAATTAACGATTATTCCGCATACGATAGCACAAACTAATATGGCCAATTATAACGTTGGCACTCAAGTTAATTTAGAAGTGGATCTGATATCCCGCTATTTAGAACGTCTGATGTTGGGTGAAAAAGCATCGCAAAGTATAAAAAAGCAAGATAAATCAACAATGGATCTGCTCACGCGCAGCGGCTTTTTAGGTTAACCCCCCAATAATCGAATTAGGAACAAATATGCAATTAAATACTACTACTGAAATAATTGAAGACATTCGTTTAGGCAAAATGGTTATTTTAATGGACGATGAAGATCGCGAAAACGAAGGCGATCTTATTATGGCTGCGGATTTAGTCACGCCCGAAGCAATTAATTTTATGGCGACTAATGGTCGTGGACTGATCTGCTTAACGCTGACCGAAGACCATTGTGAACAAATTAAATTACCCTTAATGGTGAGTGATAACACCGCTGCTTTTTCGACAAATTTTACCGTTTCAATTGAAGCGGCGAGAGGAGTCACTACTGGCATTTCTGCTGCCGATCGCGCGGCAACGGTTCTTGCTGCTATTGGCAAAAACGCCAAACCTGCTGATATTGTGATGCCCGGTCATATTTTTCCGCTTAAAGCGCAGGCGGGTGGCGTGTTAACGCGTGCTGGTCATACCGAAGCTGGATGTGATTTGACGCGCTTAGCGGGACGCGAATCAGCGGCGGTGATTGTGGAAATATTAAATGAAGATGGCTCTATGGCACGCCGTGCGGATCTTGAACTATTTGCTAAAAAGCACGAACTAAAATTGGGAACCGTGGCGGATTTAATTGAATATCGCAATAATAATGAAACCACCATTGAACGTATTAGCAGTTGTAAATTACCCACAGAGTTCGGTGAGTTCGATTTGGTGGCTTACCAAGATACAATCGATAAGCAAGTTCATTTCGCTTTAGTGAAAGGGGTGATTAAAGAAGGGGCTGTGACTAATGTGCGTGTGCATTTACAAAACACGTTTACGGATAATTTCTTTTCGGACCGCTTAGGTGCACGTACTTGGCCTTTAAATGATGCCATGCAACGTATTGCTAAAGAGGGAGGTGTACTTGTGATGTTGGGGCATCAGGAAAACGCTGAGTCGTTACTTGAACAAGTTAAACATATCGCCAAGCAAGATGCGGGTGAACGCGGAGCAACTAAACCGCAACGTGTCAGTCGTCGTGTTGGAGTTGGATCGCAAATTTTGCGTGATCTCGGTGTACAGAAAATGGCTCTGTTAAGTTCTGAAAAGAAATATCATGCACTGAGCGGCTTTGGTCTGGAAGTGGTTGACTATATCTCTGAGTAATCAGTATTAGGCATAAAATAAAAATGTGCTAGAATGCACAAAATTTAGCAATAAGGGTAGAAAATGAAAATAATTGAAGGTGGCTTGGCTGCTCCACAAGCAAAAATAGCAATAGTGATCTCTCGTTTTAACAGTTTTATTAATGAGCAGTTATTAGCTGGTGCAATTGATACCCTTAAACGCACTGGTCAAGTTGAAGATGCAAACATCACTGTAGTTCGTGTTCCGGGGGCCGTTGAGCTTCCACTTGCAACTAAACGTGTTGCCGCATCTAAGAAATATGATGCAATCGTTGCACTAGGCACTGTTATTCGTGGCGGTACACCGCATTTTGAGTTTGTTGCTAATGAATGTAATAAAGGTCTTGCGCAAGTTTCAATGGATTTTGATATACCCGTTGCTTTTGGTGTTTTAACGACAGACTCAATCGATCAAGCTATCGAGCGCGCAGGCACTAAAATGGGTAATAAAGGTAGTGAAGCAGCATTAAGTGCTTTAGAAATGGTCAATGTTATGGCGGAATTAGGATAATGAAAATGAAACCTGCAGAGCGCCGTCGCGCTCGTCAATTTGCAGTACAAGCGGTTTATCAATGGCAAATAACTCAACTAAATGCAGGTCGTATTATTGATCAGTTTGAAGTTGATCAAGATTTATCAAAAACCGATATTACGTATTTTAAAGAACTACTAACGGGTGTTATTCACCACGTTGAGTCTTTAGATGAAAAACTATCACCTTATCTTTCTCGTAAAATTAAAGATGTTGATATGGTCGATCTGGCTGTATTACGCATTGCAATGTTTGAACTCACTTGTCGTACAGATGTACCGCATAAAGTGGTTTTGAATGAGGCGATTGAGTTGGCAAAAGATTTTGCCACTGATGAGTCTTATAAATTTGTTAATGGTGTCTTAGATAAAGCGTTACGCAGCTTAAAACTCCGAGAAGAAGTGGAAGATTAGCCACTAGTTATGCTCGAAACGTTAAAATCCAGTCGTCATTTATTTAGCGACTGGATTTTTTTTGGATCAAAAAAGGGAAATATAATGAATAAAAGTTTTATCACTAATTTAATCGCAGCTGTTATTTTGCTTGTCGGTTTGTTACTCGGTGAGAAAGAATATGCAGCGGCATTAACTATGGTGGGGTTATTTGCTCTTTCCGGTGCGCTGACCAATTGGCTTGCGATATTTATGCTTTTTGAAAAAATACCCTTTTTATATGGATCCGGCGTTGTCCCTGCACATTTTGAGGAGTTTAAAAAAGGCATTCACGCATTGATGATGGATCAGTTTTTCACCCTTGACAATGTTGACCGTTTTTTAAATGCGGGCTCTCTATCACCGTCACATATTAACCTTACCCCTGTTATTGATAAAGTTGATTTTAACCCAACCTATGATGGCCTAGTGGCCGTTATTATGAATTCTTCATTTGCGAACATGCTAGTTATGTTTGGCGGCCAGGAAGCGTTAGCGCCACTACGTGAACCGTTTATACAACAGATGAAAAAATCAATAGTCGATTTAACACAAGATGAGAAGTTTATTGAACTGTTAAAAAATGAGGTTGAGCAACCGCATATGATGCAGGATATCTTAGCCAAAATAGAAAATATTATTGAGCAACGTTTAAATGAGTTAACGCCGTTACTCGTTAAGCAGATCATACAAACCATGATTAAAAAACACCTCGGCTGGTTGGTTGTCTGGGGGGGGGTGTTTGGTGGCTTGATTGGTTTTATCAGCACCTTTGTCATGGTTTGAAATTAACGGCATAGTGTTTTATATGTTATGCCGTTAATTTAAATGAATACCTAATCTAGTTAATATTTATTGAGTGCTAAATATTTTAGTATGCTGGTTTTGCATTATTGCTTGATGATAAGCACCCTGTAGATAAAAATACCCCGAGCAATAAAACATCCCATCAAAGACAAATAAAACAGAAATACTATCTTCCTTAAACATGTCTCATAAAAAAGTTGTATCTTCAGATAGGCCAGTCTAAAATGTTAATAAAGTGTTGGTAAGCTGTTAAATTAAAGGCAGCGGCAAAAAACTGTTTTTATTGTAGTTATATTGCCCCGATATAATTAAGCATTTATTTAATGTGATTCAAAGCGTAATTGAGCCCCTTGTTTCCCTTGTTTCCATTGATACCTAGCTGTATTCTAGCAGTAATGTGTGTTAAAGGCTTTATTTATGAGAGACGCAGCGTATTTATCCTGCCATCTAAATTTCTTCTTAGATTACATTTTTTATTGCATTACAGCAGATCTTGTTTCTTATTTTTTTAATTTAAAAGCATTTTTATATGCTTATTGTTAATAAGTCAGCTAAACAAGAAGTACATATTACTAAAATAAGCTTAGCAGCAGATATGAACATGGAGAGTAAATCATGAGTAACGAAATCATCAATGATAATAAAAATATTTTAGTAGTAGATGCAGAAAATGACGTATTAATAACGGATAAAAATAGTGTGCCTCAAGTTGATATTATAAATCAACAAGCAGTTCAGCCTGAAAGTGCAGAGCAACTGCTGGCCAATGAAATAGACGCAATTCAAACCGCCATTGAAACTGATGACGGTCCAATAGAAGAGCTTGAAACAGCCGCAGGTGTTGCTTCTGATGGTGGTAGTTCATCGGCAGTTGGATTTGACCGTGACGCAGCTGAAGTGATAGCAAGTACCGAATTCGAAACTGCAGGTTTTGCTTTTTTACAAGAATCTGAAATTATTACAGATAGCAGTGCTGAAGTAGTCGAAATTATAGCTAATAGCCCACCGATAATTAATGCGGACAATGGCACTACTGATGAAGACAGTAGCATCACGGTTGCTTATACAGCCGGTGATGTAGATGGTATTATTGTTTCCACAACTGCGACTGTGCCAGTTGAGCAGGGTACGGTAAGTATTAATCAAACTGACAGTACTATTACCTTCACCCCTGCAGAAAATTTTAACGGCGATGCGACAATTACGCTGATCACCACTGATAATGACGGTGCCACTGCAACCACCACGTCTGATATCGCCGTGACTGCGGTCACCGATGCCATGAGTGATGGTAACGAAGCCGTGAGCACCGCCGAAGACACCGATCTATCGGGCAATGTGTTAGACAATGTCTCCGATGCAGACAGCAGCAGCCATTCCGTGACCAGCTTTAGCGTGGGCGGTAATACTTATAATGTCGGCGATGTGGCGAGCACCTCGGCCGGCACGATTACGATCACCAGCACCGGCGCATATACCTTCTCACCGGCCACGAACTTTGTCGGCAATATGCCACAAGTGACCTACGCGCTGGTTGATAATAACGATCCGGCCGACACCGATACGTCCACGCTGGATATCGCCGTGACTGCGGTCACCGATGCCATGAGTGATGGTAACGAAGCCGTGAGCACCGCCGAAGACACCGATCTATCGGGCAATGTGTTAGACAATGTCTCCGATGCAGACAGCAGCAGCCATTCCGTGACCAGCTTTAGCGTGGGCGGTAATACTTATAATGTCGGCGATGTGGCGAGCACCTCGGCCGGCACGATTACGATCACCAGCACCGGCGC
>NZ_JAHNZV010000086.1 GCF_022267535.1 Psychromonas antarctica | reverse complement strand
ATATTATAAATTAACGAACTGCTATTAAATATCACAAAAATAAAGTGAGCATTCTAAAATGCGAGGTTAATCAATAAGTTTACTATTATAAAATGTAATTATCCTACATTAAAAAATAACAGTCGAGTTGTGAATGACCTATAAAATTGATGAACGTTTTTTTTTCATTGAGACCTTGGTTTGGTGGGAAGGACGGATCAATACCCGTCATCTGCGTGAAAAATATGATCTTTCTCAAGCGACTGCGCAAAAAATATTAAAGCAATACCAGAAAATGTTCCCAGAGAACTTAACCTATAACCCATCAGAAAAAGCATTTATAGTGAGTGATAGTTTCACCGCTATTGATAAGCTTAATGATTTTTCAGACTATTTAGTCAATATCTCAGGCGATGATCACCCCAGTATTTCTACCTCCGTTTTTGAGGTAGAGGCGCCGTTACGAAATCTGAACCCTCTACAAATAAGGCCTATATTACGTGCTATACGCGAAAAATTAGCCATCGATATTGGCTATATATCACTTTCAAATCCAGATTACTTAGATCGCATTATCCAACCTCACTCGCTTATTTTTGACGGATTGCGTTGGCATATCCGTGCGTACTGTAATAAAAACCAAGATTTCAGAGACTTTTCTTTATCACGTTTTAATGGCGACGCTATTTTTGAAGGGAAAGCGACTCACAGTGTTGAACAGGATAAGAATTGGAATACCTTTGTTGATGTAGTGATTGAGCCCGATCCTCGTTTTTCAGATGTACAAAAACAGATCATAGAAAAGGACTACCAAATGGTAAATGGTCGAAAAATAATTTCAGTAAGAGGGGCGCTTACCAATTATCTATTAAAGCGACTCAATATTGACCACTATCAAAATACGCCTGAAGCCCAGCAGATTGTATTAAGTTCAGAATGCAGGAAAAATATTGCCCCTTACTTGCCTCAACCTATCTAGTTTCTATAGATGTCTAAAATAACAGGGTTGAATGTTATTTAAGCAGAATGTAACGTACTGATAACGCGTTTATTTTCATGAATAGTAAACCCTATCTCTAATAAATCGAGTGATTCACAATGAAAGATTTATCTCCGTCGGATTTGAAAAGCATCCTGCATTCTAAGCGTGCCAATATGTATTACTTAGAGCATTGCCGAGTGATGCAAAAAGATGGGCGGGTTCTTTATTTAGTTGAAGCTAAGAAAGATAATCAGTATTTTAATATTCCGATTGCCAATACTACGGTTTTATTGCTGGGAACGGGAACTTCTATTACACAGGCTGCAGTACGAATGCTTGCTCAAGCTGGCGTTTTAATTGGTTTCTCTGGTGGAGGTGGTACACCTTTATATATGGCAAATGAGGTGGAAAGAGAAATTGAATGGATGACCCCGCAAAGTGAATATCGACCCACAGAGTATCTGCAAGGTTGGATGCGTTTTTGGTTTGATGATGCTAAGCGGCTTAAGGTTGCCAAACAATTCCAGCAAGCACGTATCGGCTTTTTGCACCATGTTTGGGGAAAAGACCGCGACCTGCGCGGTGCCGGTTTTACTACAGGTGATCTTGGTATTGAACAAGCGTTACAGCGTTTTAACGAACGCTTAGAAAAAGCAGATAAATCCTCAGAATTACTGTTAACCGAGGCGCAATTAACGAAGCAGTTGTATAAGTTCGCGGCTAATACCACCAAAACAGATAATTTTACGCGCCAGCATCAATCTACCGATCTTGCCAATGATTTTCTAAATCACGGTAACTATCTCGCCTACGGATTAGCGGCTTGCACATTATGGGTATTAGGCATTCCACATGGCTTTGCGGTAATGCACGGCAAAACCCGGCGCGGAGCATTAGTATTTGATATTGCCGATTTAATTAAAGACGCCATCGTCCTGCCATGGGCGTTTATCTGCGCCAAAGAAAATGCCACCGAGCAAGAGTTTCGTCAACAAATATTACAGGTATTTACCGATCACAAAGCGCTTGATTTTATGTTTGAGCAAGTTAAAAAAGTAGCATTGGGTGAAGAGGGACCTAAAGAATGACGTCTTGGCCTTTACCGACACATAGCTTATGTTTGCAGCTAGATAGTGCCAACCAACAGTGCTATAGCCAATTAGCAGATAATACGTTTTATGTGCAGTTATACAGAAATAAACGCGCTTATCCATTAAAAGCGATGATCATACTGCCTCAAAACCAGTCTGGTGAAGCACTAAAAATGCTAAATGTCATGTTATGGCTAAGCTCAGACAAGGCCATTGTGCAAGAAGGTGAGCAAGTGGTTGTAGAGCTTATCGAGGAGTGCGACCCCATGAACTCATTTTCAAAGCATCATGCTCAAATTACGAAACTGCTCCCTGCAACATTTAAAGGCAATATTTTTTGTTCTATAAGCCATAAAGAGAATAATGAAATACCAAAGGACGGTGGATCATGATGGTCACACTTGTTAGTCAATGCGAAAAAAATGCGCTTAAGAAAACGCGCAGAGTGCTCGACGCCTTTGCCGATCGCATCGGTGACAATACATGGCAAACGTTGATCACCGAAGATGGTTTATTAACAGTAAAAAAAATGCTACGTCAAACCGCCAGCAAAAGCACCGCCGTCAGCTGTCATTGGATCAGAAGCCGCTCACGCAGCCAATTTTTATGGGTAGTGGGGAATAAAGCCAAGTTTGATGAAAGAGGTGTAGTGCCAGTTAATTATACCGAAAGTAATGTAGAGCAGTTTATGGATATAGAAAAGTGGCAGAGCTTGGAACTAATGAAAAATGCAGTCGCTATTGCAGCACTTTTCCATGATTTTGGTAAGGCAAATATTTTGTTTCAGCAAAAACTAAAAGGCAAAGGTAAAAATAAATATGAGCCAGTAAGGCATGAGTGGGTATCATTAAGAATTTTTCAGGCATTTGTTGGTGATAAGACAGATGAACAGTGGCTAATAGCGTTAACTGAAATAGATAAAAACCATAATGATGATATTTACCAAGACGGTATTAGCACAGGAAAAAATAACCCATTAGCTAAACTACCACCTTTTGCTCAGTTAGTCGGTTGGTTAGTGCTTAGCCACCATAAGCTGCCTTTTGTGCCTGGTTGGAAGAAGGATCTAACTCAAGAAACATCGCCGGCAGATCTACATAAATATGGAGTCACTCCATTAAACAGTTGGTTTGCAGAAGAGTTACAAGTTTTTTGGAATTCTTATAACTTTAAAGACGAAGATAGCCAAACTTTTTTACAGGATAATTGGACGTTTCATAGCGAAGGTTTACCGTATAAAAGCACCAAGTGGAGGCTTAGAGCCATAAAAGTAGCAGATAAAGCACTGCAAAATATCAAACAACTTTCCACTCAAAACCTTTTACATGGTGAACTGTTTAGTAGTCACCTTGCTCGAATGGCTTTGATGCTTGCAGATCATCATTATTCAGCACAAAAAGAGCCAACAACAGACTGGCAAAGCCCTAATTATCAAGTTTTTGCAAATACAGACAGGGATACGAAAGCGCTTAAACAACAGCTTGATGAACATTTAATTGGTGTAGCTAAACACGCGGTAGATATTGTAAGCGCTTTGCCACAACTAAAAAGTAGCTTACAAGCGTTGGGAGATAATAAGTTTTTAAAAAGTACCAAGACTGATGATAAATACGCTTGGCAGATAGCAACACAAAAACTGGCCTTAGAGTTAAGTGAATCGAGTAAGAAACAAGGATTTTTTGGTATTAATATGGCATCGACAGGTAAGGGTAAAACGCTTGCCAATGCCAAAGTAATGTATGCCCTAGCAAATAAAGAGCAAAATTGTCGCTTTACCGTAGCACTGGGTTTAAGAACACTCACCTTACAAACAGGTAGAGAATATCGTAAGCAGTTGAATTTAACCGCAGAGCAACTAGCGATTGCCGTAGGTGGTTCTGCTTCTAAAGCCTTGTTTGAAAATGAGCAACATAAAAAAACGCCTGAAGAAAGCTTCGGGGTAGGCAGCGAGTCGGTTGAAGACTTTTTAGATCCAGACTTATATGTTGATTATGATTTGTCAGGTTTGGATCACAGTTTATACACTTGGACAGGCACTAACCCACGCATTGAAAAGCTTGTGCAAGCGCCTGCGTTAGTTTGCACTATTGATCATTTAATCCCTGCCACAGATGGTACCAAAGGCGGTAAACAAATCGGCCCGATGTTAAGGTTGCTCACTTCTGATTTAGTCATTGATGAACCTGATGATTTCGGCTTAGAGGATTTACCTGCTTTATGTCGGTTGGTTTATTGGGCAGGCATGTTAGGCAGTCGAGTTCTGCTTTCTACTGCCACCATGCCACCAGATCTAGCTTTTGCTGCTTATCAAGCGTACCAAGCAGGTTGGGTTGAATATGCCAAAGTGAATATTGCTGATTGGAACAAAAGCGTTAACTGCGCTTGGTTTGATGAGCGTGAAAAGGGCGGTTCTTATAAAGCTGAAATTCAAGATTTTTCTAACTTCAAAGAGCAGCATGAAAAGTATGTTAAAAAACGAGTGGAATATTTAAGTTCAGGTATAGCAAAACACAAGGCTGAAATTCTAGATAATCTAAATACAACGGGTAATATCCATGTCAATTTTGCCCAAACAATTAAGCAGGGTGCTCTTATTCTGCATAAAAACAATCATGTACAGCTTGATGGCAAGAAGGTTTCAATTGGTTTAGTGCGTATGGCCAACATCAATCCAATGGTTGCAGTTGCTAAGGCACTATTAAACTTACCAGAACTTGAAAATACACACATACATTTATGCGTGTATCACAGCCGTTTCCCTTTAGCTGTGCGTTCATATTTAGAAAATCAATTAGATCAAATGCTGAATCATAAAAAGAGCTGGCCACCTAAAAATCTACAGAATCTAGTTAACAAAACAGCAGAAAAAAATCAGATGTTTATAGTATTAGCTTCACCAGTAGCCGAGGTTGGCCGTGATCACGATTATGATTGGGCAATCATTGAACCTAGCTCTATGCGCTCTATTATACAGATAGCAGGACGTGTGTTAAGGCACCGTGAGCACGTTCCAGAGAAAGAAAATATGCTATTAATTAACCAAAACATTAAGCAACTTAAAGGCAGTGAACGCTGTTTTAACCAGCCTGGTTTTGAGGTGGAAAACTTAAAGCTCAAGCTGAATAAACATACATTAAGAGAGGTATTAGAAGAATCACAATATCAACCCATTAACGCAGTAGAAAGAGTGATTAAAAGTAAGCAGCCCCCGCTGGAAAACCTAGTGGCACTAGAGCATCAAGCTTTGTTAGAAAAGCTATTTAAAAATCCTGATTCAGCCAAACTTTGGTGGAAAGAGCAGGCGCATTGGTGCGGAGTATTGCAAAACTTACAAGCCTTTAGAAAATCCGCCAAAGATGAAGCTGTGTTTTTGCTCTACAAGAATAATGATCTGCAATGGGAATGGAAGAACGAGGCGGCTTATCCACCTAAAATGGGAGCACTATCAGGGGCTGGCATTTCAATTATAGAAGAACCCGCCATTGTGCCAGCTGAGGGTATTAGCTTTTGGTTTGATTTAAACCCGTTAACTATGTACGCAGAATTGGCTAACGATTTTAATATCAGTGAAGAAGAAGCTTCCCTGCGTTTTGGTGAGTTAAGGTTGGTTAGCTACAAAAAAAATGACATAAACGAATACAAATATTTTTCTAATTTAGGGATTTACCAAGAGGTGAAATGATGATTGAAGAAATCCAGAATAATAATTGGCGTGATGTAATAATTTTGTTTTTTCAGACGAGTATAAATACATCTGCTTTAGCTAAAGCAAACAAATACATAGAAGAGAAGAGTGCCGTTCTTAAAGCTGAATCGAATGCCCAAAAGCAAGAGCGGCTTTCAGCCTCGATAGAAAAAAAGAAGTTGGATCTTGATATTCTGAAAAGCAATCCAAATGAAATAGTCGAGTGGCTAGATGCAAACGCAATAAAAAAAATATCAGTTGGAAGTCGAATAATTAAATCCACCCACCCTCTAAAATTCAGCCATAGCTCAGCACCCAATGATGGAGTTTTAGTTGATTGTGAAGATGAATTGCCCTTATTAAATACAGCTTCTATTTCGAACGATTCTAAAACTTTCGATATGGCACACAATAATGGTGCATTAATAAGTATCTCTAGGTTCTTAGCATTGTCTTATGGCGGATTTTCTATTTATGACTTGATCTTAGAAAATGATTTTTGTTTTTTAGATGGTTTTTATAAAAACAAAGCTCAGCTGAAAATATGGAAGTCAGGCTTTTCAGAGCTTGTGGAGAAAAGAAATATAAAATCAGCAAGTTTTACAAAGCAGATATATTTTCCTGTGGATAGTGAAAGCTATCATCTACTAGCTCCATTGGCTTCGTCTACACTTGCGGAGTCAATTTTTACTAAAATAACAAATGCTAAATACAAAAAAAGAACTGATTATTTTCATGAAGATGGTTCCTTAAGTCCGCGACTTATAATGCCACAAAACAAAAATGCAGTTATTAGAGTTGGTGGAAATAACCCTCAGAATGTATCAATGTTAAATAGAGGTAGAAACTGGAAGCTTTATAAAGATTCAAAGAGTTCTTATGGTGTTTTCTATGTGGTTTCATCCGAGCCACCAGTTTGGCATTCACAGCTAAAAGCACCAATATACAAAACCAACTTTTTTTATGATTTATCAGCGAATTACGAAGTAAAGGAAAACATTCAATATTTGTCTGATTTTTTAACTCGTTTTGAAAATTTGCAACTCAGTATTAAAGATCCGAAACGCATGCGATGGGTGGAAGAGTGGGTTGAAAACCTAACTGATGAGGTACTGGTCTATGTTAAGAATATACAAACCCTGCCTGCAGGTTGGTCTGCTATTGAGGAGATAAAATTAAAACCTGAACACCAAGTGTTATTAGATTGTTATCGTCAAGATGAAGATTTTTCAGCTATGAAAAACAGCAGTAATTGGCAGACGGTTATTATTCAAGACTTTGCTGTTTGGCTAAATAATAGGCTAGCTGAAGCCAACGGAAAATTTACGCCACAAGATGCCCATACCAAGTTGTGGATGAAAATATTCAAAGCTAATTTCAGAGAAGGGTTTATCACAAAAGAATTAACCCAACAGGAGGAAACAGTATGAGCCAGTATCTATTAATTGAAAGAATTAAGGTGCAAAACGCTAATGCAGTCTCCGGTTTCACTTGGGGGTTTCCTGCGATAACTCATTTTTTAGGTTTTAGTCATAATTTATGTAGAAAATTAACAGAAGATTCTAGTTTAAATAGCTTATCTCTCGGTGGATGTGCGGTTATTGCACACAGTAGTCATTCGAATACGTTCGAAACAGAAAATGGATTGTTATTTTCTCAGAATAGAAGCGTTAATTATTTAGAAACAACAAAGCCAGGAGATACGCACAAAGCACCATCTGTTATTGAAGAAGCCAAAATGAACATGACTGTTTCTTTATTAATACCTGTAGAGGGCTACTTAGGCGGTTTACAAGACCCTCTAACGGAGTTTATTAAAAATGCTTGCCAAATACAGCGTTTAGCTGGTGGAACTGTGTTGTCTGTTGCGAATGTAGGCATTGTTGATTTAGCTAAAGAAGATCAACTTAAAAGCGTTAGAAGAAAGCTATTACCTGGTTTTATTTTGCAAGATAGAGCTGACTATTTGGCAGAGCATTTTTCAACGCTTAAAGAACATGATCCAAAAGCAGATCTATTAGATGCATGGTTTGATTTTATTGCCTTGAAACAAGTGGCTAGGCCAGCCTGTGAATTGTTAGATAAGCACCTTGCTAACCAAGCAGAAAAGTCCGAAGTTCTTTCGTCACTTAATGACACCTGGCTTGAACATAAAAGCCAACCTTATCAGCAAAAAATTATACCTAGTGAGTTAATAGCTTACTTTGCAGAGAAGCATGAAAGCATTAACCCTAAAGTTTTATTGCAATGGCAAAGTTACTTAGAGCCAAATGACAAAACATCGGCTAATTGGGAGTATGTCAAAAAACCACAAGCGGGTTATTTGGTTCCAATAATGACAGGTTATAAAGCCATTACTGGCGTTTACCCAGCAGGAGAAATTGATGGCGCTAGAGATTCTGAAACAGACCTATGTTTTGTAGAGGCCGTACATTCTGTTGGCGAATGGCAGAGCGTGCATCGCTTAAAAAACCAAGAGCAATGGCAGGCCAGCATATGGAGCTATGCGTCTTATGAAAAAGATTGGTATTTGTGCCAGCAAGGTTTAAACACAGAAAACCAAATATCACCAACCGAACCAACAACAGATGAAATTTATTATTAATCTTAAAAGGAAAAATCATGACTATCGCACTACCAAGCATGTTAGCTTTTGAACGCAAACTTGAAACTTCTGACGCTTTAATGTTTTCAGGCGAATGGGAAAATATAACCTCTGATGAAAAATGGCAGGCTATTCCCATTACTAAAAGACAAAACCGTTCAACCCAAAGTGCCCATGGCACAAGTGATGCGGATAAAACCAAGCCTAACCCCGTTTCATCAGACAGTGATGATGCCAACTTGCCTTTGAAGCACGACACCCTAAAAGTAAGCTTTAGCATGCGCGTGGTGGGCAACCTCGGAGCCCCTTTTGGGTGTAACTCCCCCATTTTTAGTAATGCAATTAAAGCTAAAACGACTGATTTCAAACAAGGTAAAGGCATTAATACTTTGGCTTATCGCTACGCTTACAACTTAGCAAATGGCCGTTTTTTATGGCGTAACCGTGTTGGTGCAGAAGAAATAACCATTATTATTAAAGCTGGGAGTGGCACCTTTAAATTTAATGCTTATGACTTTTCTTTAAATGAGTTTGAAAAATCTAGCGACAATGCAGATTTGCAGCAGTTAGCAGCAATCATTACTGAGGGTTTACAAGGTGATCAACAAAGCTTTGTGCTTGTAGAAGTTGATGCCTTTGTAAAGCTAGGCCATCAGCAACACGTATTCCCCTCACAAGAAATGAACATGGGTGAAAAAGGCAAGGTCTTATTTAAACTTGAAGGTTGTGCAGCCATTCATAATGTAAAAATAGGTAATGCTATTCGCACTATTGATACTTGGTATAACCGTTATGAAGATCAAGGGCAGCCTATTGCAATTGAACCCTTCGGTGCGGTTACCCAAATCGGTGACGCTTTCCGTAAAAACAAAAAAGAAGGTGACTTATATTCATTAATGATTGATTGGGTAAATGACGCTGAATTATCACTAGATCAACAAGTGTATGTAACTGCTAATTTAATTCGTGGCGGTGTATTTAGTAAGTCATCTAAATAAAGTTAGAGGTGCCTATGAGCTATTATATCGATATCACATTACTGCCTGATACTGAAATATCATTGGGCTTTATTTGGCAAAAAGTTTTCCAGCAAGTGCACATTGCTTTTGCTGAAAATAAAACATCAGAAGGTAACTCTGCAATAGCTGTGTCTTTTCCGCATTACACGTTAACGGGTGATAAAAATACTGAATTTCCACTCGGTAATAAGTTGCGGATATTTGCACCGTCGGAAGCATTGCTTGAACAATTAGCCATAACAAATTGGTTGAAAAGGTTGAGTGATCATACGCATATTACATCGATCAAATCTGTACCTGAAAAGGTAAGCGAATTTGTTTGTGTAAAACGCAAACAGTGTAAAACCAATCTATCCAGGTTGGCAAGGCGTAGAGCTAAACGCAAAAGTGAAAGTTTTGAGCAGGCGTTACAGTATTATGCGAGTTTTAATGATGAAGAAACTAAGCTGCCATTTATAAACGTGAATAGTCTTTCTAAAAATGAGCAATTTAGATTGTTTATTAGTCAGACGCACGTGAATGAAGAAGTTAGCGGAGAGTTTACTTGTTACGGCATGAGTAAAGAAACCGCCACTGTTCCGTGGTTTTAACTTAGCAAAAAAGTTTTACCTCTGTAGTGCATTGCAGAGGTAAAATACGTTTCTATTTTAACAAAAACCACCATTAAAAAATGAAGGTTGCACTTGAACAATACACCACCATTTACGCTTACCAATAAGCTATTAACACTAGTGGCAGACATCAGTGAAAAAGTAGGGCGTTTGTCGGTTAAGTTTGAGCGTGAGCAGAATTTACGATTGCGTAAAGTTAATCGTATGCGCAAATTAAAACAACAAGGTCTTATTTTGCGTATTGGCGGTGATAAAAATGGACATTGGCAAGTGGTCACGCAGTAGTTTAAATATACTGAAAAGATGAAATGGAATACGAATAAAGCTTTAATGGGGATGCAAAGGCTCACAAAGCCTAAATAACCAAAAAATGGCTCTTTAAAAATCAACACTAAATATCAATGAGTTACACACAGGCTAAAAATTTAGGTAAAAATGCTTAAATTTACTTAGTTTATTGTTGTAGCTTATTTTTTTGCTGATATTCTATTGTTCACTGCCGCACAGGCAGCTTAGAAAGCAAAACACATGCGTATTCTTGGTAAGCTAGAGTTCACTGCCGCACAGGCAGCTTAGAAACATGAGGGACAGTTAATGTAACAAGATGCAATTGTTCACTGCCGCACAGGCAGCTTAGAAATTCTCTGTGCCGTCATACTCAAAAAAGTGAAGGTTCACTGCCGCACAGGCAGCTTAGAAACGTTAAACCAATGGCAAAGCCCAGCGATCAAATGTTCACTGCCGCACAGGCAGCTTAGAAATCTGCAACAAAGGACACAGGGAGCAACGACACGTTCACTGCCGCACAGGCAGCTTAGAAATATTTCTTTGATGTGAGTTAATCCACTTTCACGTTCACTGCCGCACAGGCAGCTTAGAAAATGTAAAAGTAACATGGGCGAAAGAAGCAAAAGTTCACTGCCGCACAGGCAGCTTAGAAATAACAAGGTAAACACAACCAACAGATCATTTAGTTCACTGCCGCACAGGCAGCTTAGAAATGATTTAACAAGGCTGTTGAAATTTGGTTACAGTTCACTGCCGCACAGGCAGCTTAGAAATTTAAGTTTTATGTTCTTACCGCCATTTGGATGTTCACTGCCGCACAGGCAGCTTAGAAAGCTTGGTACAACGGCGATCAAAAACTGGCTAAGTTCACTGCCGCACAGGCAGCTTAGAAAACCCATGAAAAAACACGATACAAAACAGTACCGTTCACTGCCGCACAGGCAGCTTAGAAATTTTCAAACTTTAAAAGCTTCTGCTCTTTAGTGTTCACTGCCGCACAGGCAGCTTAGAAAGACTAAATCGGCGATGCCGTTAATGGCATTATGTTCACTGCCGCACAGGCAGCTTAGAAAAACTCCAATAAGTGACAAAGATAATAGCTATGGTTCACTGCCGCACAGGCAGCTTAGAAATTTCTTCATATCCATATAACCAACACCCATTCGTTCACTGCCGCACAGGCAGCTTAGAAACTTACAATGGCGACGTGCCTTGGCAAAATACTGTTCACTGCCGCACAGGCAGCTTAGAAATGAGCGTAACAACCACGGCCATGCGTTTATTTGTTCACTGCCGCACAGGCAGCTTAGAAAGACAGAGATGAAGATGATGAAAACTGAAATTCGTTCACTGCCGCACAGGCAGCTTAGAAATAATGCATGATCAAGAGATTCAAGTCCTGTTGGTTCACTGCCGCACAGGCAGCTTAGAAAGCTAATAACAAGCCAGCCAGCGGAAATAACAAGTTCACTGCCGCACAGGCAGCTTAGAAAGGCTTTAAAAGTGACAATCTTACCGTCGATCAGTTCACTGCCGCACAGGCAGCTTAGAAACGAATCGCGCTCTAATTTATCCGCCTCTAAATGTTCACTGCCGCACAGGCAGCTTAGAAATGCTAAAGCACTACAAGATATTAAGAGGCAATGTTCACTGCCGCACAGGCAGCTTAGAAACATAGCTCCCATTATTTGAGCGCGACGAGTAAGTTCACTGCCGCACAGGCAGCTTAGAAATCTTTATCTGTGTCGACAGTGCTGATCTCAACGTTCACTGCCGCACAGGCAGCTTAGAAATGTAAATACAGTTATTGCAACACTTGGCTTTAGTTCACTGCCGCACAGGCAGCTTAGAAAACAGAAAGGTTTGCAGAGTATTACGAGATAACGTTCACTGCCGCACAGGCAGCTTAGAAAATAGAAAGGTTTGCAGAGTATTACGAGATAACGTTCACTGCCGCACAGGCAGCTTAGAAAGTTAAATATAAAGTAACTTTTATCATTGAATTGTTCACTGCCGCACAGGCAGCTTAGAAATGTTAGCATGTTAAACCGCAAGTTATCTTTAAGTTCACTGCCGCACAGGCAGCTTAGAAATTAAATGGCGCTTTTTTATGCCTGAAATATAAGTTCACTGCCGCACAGGCAGCTTAGAAAATGGGTTGGTAATGCGTGCTCCTGTTATGCGAGTTCACTGCCGCACAGGCAGCTTAGAAACTCCAGCAATTCTCGGTGAAAATAATTTTCAAGCTATACAAGGGCTGCGAGAGATATCAAAAAATACTTTTCGCGCTAAATTTCTCTTTTCTTCAAATTATTTTTAATAAATGTAAAAAAAATTGAACTT
>NZ_JAHNZV010000085.1 GCF_022267535.1 Psychromonas antarctica | reverse complement strand
AGAAGTGAAACGCAGCTGCGCCGATGGTAGTGTGGGGTCTCCCCATGTGAGAGTAGGTCATTGCTAGACACCTAATAAACGAATAATCCCTGTTGACTAAGTCAGCAGGGATTTTTTCGTTTAAGCGTTTAACGCGATGACTACTCGAACATGGGAAATAAAGAGCAGCCACGCAGTGGCATTCAGATCATGTGATAGTAGGGCGAGTTTGCCGCTAGGCAAGTGTCACGAGCGGGTGAGCTCTGCGAGCCCTGACCATCGCCGAGCGCCCCTCTTTATTATAAATAACACGATAAAACCCCATCCTTCGAAAAAGAGTGGGGGGGGGGCGTTATACGCTTTGTGTCGAAGACCACTCGAACATGAGGATAGGAAATGCATGGCTGCAGGGCGAGTATCGAGACAAGCTCTGAACGTTCTGACCATCGCCAAGCGCCCGATAACGAATCCCAGTGATACCAATTCGCTTATTTAACTGGTCTGTTTTTTTATCTGATGGTATTAAAGATGATTGCTTTTTTATTATCCAGAGTTAAGGTTAAATAGGTAAACTCGAAACATAAGCAGTTATACGTGTTTTTAGGAAGAGGGGGAAGTGTTTTCAAGTAAAGTACTAATTAACCCTTCCCGTAATGCACCTTTTGAAGGTGTTAAAGATTTGATATTTAGCGATTCGAATAGTGCTATCAATATTGCTAGGCCACTTGCGAAGACAGGGATTCTTGATTTTTTTAATCCATCAATTGATAATGCGTGAATATTTTCACATCCAATACACATCTTTTTCATTTTATTGAGGAGATCTAAGGTCAGCTCTTTGTTTATCTGTTGCTTATTGTTGATCTCCCGCACTGCTTGGATTGTTCCTGAAGCTCCCATGGTGATAGACCAGCCTTGTTCTATGTAATTTTTTACTTGTGGGGCGATTACTTTTTTGGCCATATAAACAGCATTGTTAAAATTATTGCTGTTAAGATTACCATCTGCAAAGTATTGATTAAGCCAGGTCACACAGCCCATATTTAAACTTTTTGCTAGTAATATATCATTGCCTTTACCGATAATTAACTCAGTACTCGCTCCTCCGATATCAATAATCAGCATTTTTTTCGTTATTTTCTCTGTATAAGTAACACCACGATATATAGTTGTTGCTTCTTCTATACCAGAAATTAGTTTGATCGGATGCTGTAGGATTGTTTCTGCTTTTTTAATGAATATCTGTCTGTTTTTTGCGATACGTAGCGCGGCTGTTGCTGTTACTAAAATTTTACAGGGCTTTATTTGATCTAATTCATCTCTGAACTGCTGTAAACAAGACCACCCACTTACCATGGTCTCCGTGCTTAAATTTTGTTTAGCGTCTAACCCGGTGGCAAGTCTTACTTTTTTTTTACTTTTAGAAAAAACGCTAAAACCATTATCTGTTTTTAGTACCGTTAGCATATGAAAGCTGTTGGAGCCAAGGTCAATAATGGTATAGCGATTCTCAGGCATAATATTAACGCTTGTGGCTGCGATGGAAATTATCCTTGCGATTCTTTGGGTGTGCTTTGTATTTAGTGACTTTCATCACAGGTAAAGAATCAAGTAACGCGTCTCTATCATAGTCACTAACTGGAATAGTGTGTTTAATGTACTCTTCAATAGCAGGTAGATTAAATACATATCGTTCACATGCTAAACTTATTGCTAAGCCTTTTTCACCGGCACGACCTGTTCGACCAATACGGTGAACATAATCTTCACAATCATCGGGTAGATCGAAGTTAAATACATGTGAGACTTTAGGAATATGTAAACCGCGTGCTGCTACATCTGTTGCAACCAAAATATCAATTTCCCCAGTTTTGAATTGCTCTAGTATTTTAAGGCGTTTATTTTGTGGAACATCACCGGTTAACAACCCAGCTCGCAGATCATCACCCGCAAGATATCCCCACACTTTTTCACAGGTATGCTTTGTATTAGCAAAAACCAGCGCTTTATCTGGCCATTCATCTTCTATTAAGGTTAATAAAAGAAGCATTTTATCTTCGTTTGAAGGATAAAATAATTCTTCAGAAATATTGGTTGAAGTGATGACTTCAGGTTCAATTTGAATATGCTCAGGATCATTCATATGTTCAAAAGCAAGTTCTTGTACTTTATGTGACAAGGTTGCAGAGAACAGCATGTTTAAACGAGAGTTCGCTTCTGGCATACGTCTGAAAAGATAACGGATATCTTTGATAAAACCGAGGTCAAACATACGATCGGCTTCATCAAGTACAACACTTTGTATTGAACCCAGATCAATGACACCCTGTTTAACAAAATCGATGATTCGACCTGTTGTACCAATTAAAATATCAGCACCTTTTTCTAGCTTGTTTTGTTGAATTTCAACTTTTTCGCCCCCATATGCTAACCCTAGGCGTAAATGGGATGAATTCGCGAGTGACATTGCATCTTTGTGAATTTGAATTGCAAGCTCACGTGTCGGTGCTAAAATAATAGCCCGAGGTTGATTCTTACGGCGATTTTCAGGTTGTTTATTGGTCAATAAATGATGAAATACTGCCGGTAAAAACGCGAGCGTTTTACCTGTGCCGGTTTGAGCTTGTCCTGCAATATCTTGCCCTTTTAGGGTGATTGGCAGTGACAACGCTTGAATCGGAGTGCAATATTCAAAACCTTCCAATGTTAACGCTGAAATTAGACTTTTCTCGAGAGGAAGGTCTGCAAATTTTATTTGAGTTAAGTGTGTTTTATTCATTTGCAAATCATATCAGTTTATACTTGCAATAAGTATTGAGATCGATTCAAATATCAAAAATTATTTTTTTATTATATTCATGTTACAGTATCTTTTTTACTGGCAATTCTTTCTGGAGAAAAAAATGAGCGATAATATCCTAACGTTGAGTGATGCAAGCTTTGATCAAGACGTCGTTAATGCTGATGGACCTGTACTTGTCGATTTTTGGGCTGAATGGTGTGGTCCTTGTAAAATGATAGCTCCTATTCTGAGCGAAGTTGCTACTGAATACGCAGGAAAGCTTACTATAGGTAAATTAAACATCGATCAAAATAGCGGTACTCCGCCTAAGTTTGGTATTCGTGGTATCCCAACTCTGTTATTATTTAAAGATGGTAAAGTGGCAGCTACTAAGGTCGGCGCGCTTTCTAAATCGCAACTTGTTGAATTTTTAGATGCTAATCTCAAGTAATTGAGAACAGATTGGACCTGTTAGAAGCAATAACAGGTCAAATCTGGACTAATCTATTTTTTAGTGCTATCGTTGTGTTTAAATTCTAAATAAACGAATTCTCAACTTCCTACTATTCACTTATTACAAATCTGACTACCTAAATAACTTATGAATCTAACCGAATTAAAAGACACACCAGTTTCTGAACTTGTTAAACTTGGCGAATCTATGGATCTAGAAAACCTAGCCCGTTTAAGAAAACAAGATATTATTTTTGCAATCCTGAAAGCACATTCTAAAAGCGGCGAAGATATTTTCGGTTTTGGCGTGTTGGAAATATTGCAAGATGGCTTTGGTTTTTTACGAAGTTCCGATAGTTCATACCTTGCTGGTCCAGATGATATTTATATATCCCCTAGTCAGATTCGTCGATTTAACCTTCGAACGGGTGATAGTGTTGAGGGCAAGATTCGGCCCCCTAAAGATGGTGAACGATATTTCGCATTATTAAAAATCAACCAAGTCAACTTTAACAAACCAGAAAACTCCCGTAATAAGATCCTTTTTGAAAACCTGACTCCCATCCATCCAGAAGAGCGCTTTCGTTTAGAAAATGGTAATGGTAGTACGGAAGATATTACTGCGCGTATTCTCGATTTAGTTTCTCCGATTGGTAAAGGGCAACGTGGTTTAATTGTAGCACCGCCGAAAGCGGGTAAAACAATGCTACTGCAAAACATTGCACAGAGCCTTAGTCTTAATTATCCTGACGCCGTATTGATTGTTCTGTTGATCGATGAACGCCCAGAAGAAGTAACAGAAATGCAGCGCTTGGTGCGCGGTGAAGTGGTCGCTTCAACCTTTGATGAACCCGCGAGCCGTCACGTACAAGTTGCTGAAATGGTGATTGAAAAAGCAAAACGCTTAGTTGAACATAAAAAAGATGTAGTCATTCTGCTTGACTCGATTACTCGTTTAGCACGCGCTTACAATACTGTTGTGCCAAGTTCAGGCAAAGTATTGACAGGTGGTGTCGATGCAAATGCATTACAACGGCCGAAGCGTTTTTTTGGTGCTGCGCGTAATGTTGAAGAGGGGGGGAGTTTGACTATTCTTGCAACGGCATTGATCGATACTGGCTCAAAAATGGACGAAGTTATCTACGAAGAGTTTAAAGGCACGGGTAACTCTGAGATCCATCTCAATCGCAAGCTTGCTGAGAAGCGTGTTTACCCTGCAATAGATATCACTCGTTCAGGTACGCGTCGTGAAGAGTTACTGACAAAATCTGATGAACTACAGCGTATGTGGATTTTGCGTAAGATTGTACATCCAATGGGTGAAGTAGGTGCAACTGAGTTTCTGATTGATAAATTGGGTTTAAGCAAAACAAATGATGATTTTTTCAGCGCCATGAAAAATACAAAAGCAAAATAAATGCTGTGCTGTATTTAATCAAATAGTATAACGCTACCCTAGGTAGCGTTTTTTTTCACTGTTTTTTAAGCGGGATACTTATGAAATATGATGACTTGCGTGACTTTATTGCCCAGCTTGAGGAAAAGGGGCTATTAAAGCGCATCCACCAAGAAATTGATCCTCATCTCGAAATGACTGAAATATCCGATCGCACGCTTCGTGCTGGCGGTCCGGCGCTTTTATTTGAAAACCCGAAAGGTTATGACACCCCAGTGTTGACCAATTTGTTTGGTACAACAGAGCGTGTCGCACTGGCAATGGGTAAAGACAATGTTGCTGCGTTAAAGGAAGTAGGACAATGGTTAGCTTATTTAAAAGAGCCTGAGCCACCTAAAAGTATTAAATCATTATGGGAGAAGTTACCCATATTTAAGCAAGTATTAAATATGCCTACTAAAAGTGTGCGCAATCCACCCTGCCAGCAAATTATTATGCAGGGGGATGACGTTGATTTAACCAAGCTGCCGGTGATGACTTGCTGGCCAGGTGATGTTGCTCCTTTAATTACTTGGGGCTTAACCATTACCCAAGGCCCTTATAAAAAACGCCAGAATTTAGGTATTTACCGCCAGCAATTACTCGGTAAAAACAAAATTATTATGCGTTGGTTATCTCATCGTGGGGGGGCGATTGATTATCGCGAGTGGCAAGAGGCTAACCCGGGTAAACCTTTTCCTGTTTCAGTTGCGTTAGGCGCTGATCCTGCGACTATTTTAGGCGCTGTTACGCCGATTCCGGATACTTTATCTGAATATGCTTTTGCAGGTTTATTACGCGGCTCGCGTACTAAAGTAGCAAAGAGCATAAGCAATGATCTCGATGTGCCTGCAACCGCTGAAATTATTCTCGAAGGTTATTTGCAACCTGGCGAAGAAGCGCCAGAGGGTCCTTATGGCGATCATACTGGCTATTATAATGAAGTCGATGATTTTCAGGTGATGACCGTGACTCATGTTACGCATCGTGAAAATCCCATTTATCACAGTACCTATACCGGACGTCCGCCTGATGAACCCGCGATACTGGGGGTGGCACTCAATGAGGTATTTGTACCTATTTTGCAAAAACAGTTTCCTGAAATTGTCGATTTTTATCTGCCGCCTGAAGGTTGCTCTTACCGAATGGCTGTTGTTTCCATTAAAAAACGCTATCCAGGGCATGCTAAACGCGTAATGCTTGGTATCTGGTCGTTTTTACGTCAATTTATGTATACTAAATTTATTATTGTGTGTGATGACGATGTCAATGTGCGTGATTGGAATGATGTGATCTGGGCAATCACTACCCGTATGGATCCCTCAAGGGACACAACGATGATCGAAAATACGCCGATCGATTATTTGGATTTTGCCTCACCAGTCTCTGGATTGGGGTCAAAAATGGGGCTGGATGCTACCAATAAGTGGACGGGTGAAACCGATAGAGAGTGGGGGAAGCCGATAGCGATGGATAAACAAGTGAAAGAAAAAATAGATGACCTTTGGCAAGCATTAAATATCCTGTCATAATTGTTGCCATTTTGTTAAATACTATCTTCTTCTGAGAGATACCACTTTAAAATGAGAAATTAATGCAAACAGTTACTTGTCATATCAGCTCTATTGAAAAATTAAATGACTTTTTATATCGTGTTTTTTTGACTCCGACTCAAGCTGTCACTTATAAAGCGGGTCAATATCTGTCGGTGGTTATGGGGGAAAAAGATAAACGCCATTTCTCAATTGCCAATGCGCCTTTAAGCGACATGATTGAGCTGCATATTGGTGCAACACCTGAAAATAGTTATGCGATGCAAGTTATTGAAAAAATGCAAAGTGAAGGTGAGATTGAGGTTGAAATAGGTAAGGGAGATGCTTATTTACGTGAACATTCTAACCGCCCAATTATTTTAGTGGCAGGGGGCACTGGTTTTTCCTATGTTAAGTCATTGCTTGAGAGAATTGTACAGTTGCAATTAGAAAATCCCGTTTACCTTTACTGGGGAGTAAAGGAATATGCGCATTTCTATTTCGAAAATGAAGCGGTGGCATGGGCTAAAAAACACCGTAATGTTCATTTCTATCCTGTGATTGAATTACCAGAAAGCCAGTGGCAAGGTGATCAAGGTTATGTTCATAAAGCCGTTCTAAATAAATTCGCAGATCTCAGTGCGTTTGATATTTATATTGTAGGGCGTTTCGAAATGGCAAAAATTGCGCGAGAAGACTTTGTAAAGCAAGGGGCGTTAGTTGAGCACATTTTCGGTGATGCATTTGCTTTTATCTAAATCAATTTAGTTTATTTTAGTTATGTTTGAGCATAGTGGGCATTATAAATCTGTTCAGCTACCCGCTTCACCTTTTGGAATTTAATCAATCTTTATGACAAGCAAAAATACCAATACATCTGAGCCGTCACTTGAAGACGCAATTAATCAACTGTTTCTCCGTTTCCTGGTGGGTAAAAAGAAAATAGATCAGGAGGGTGAATATAGCGATGGTTTATTGGAAGAAGAGTTGGATGATAGGCCGCTTGCTGTGTTGCCTCAGGATAGAAATGGCCGAACCCAGCGTATTTTATTGGATGTTGAAAAACAAAGAGTTAAACGCGTCGAGGCTGATAAGCGCCTTAAAAACAAACGTAACGCTTTGTTAATGCGTTATTTTCAACAATCGCTGCTAAAAGTGATTAATGAAAAACTAGAGAATAGTGACAATGTCATAAATGATCAATTACAGCTCAGAGAGAGCACTGTTGAGTTACTAAAGAAGTTACTTGCGGGTGAACCACGCTATTCGGTATTAGCCTCTTTACTCGAGTTGAATATAGGCACGCGTAATCGTCTCCTGTTTTTAGTAAACAGTGATAATTTCATGTCTGCACTTGGGCGAGATTCTCGCTATGTGCGTGATATTCAAAGTGCAATTGGTCTGATTGGTACCGATGTGTTGCGCTATGTGGTGCCTGCTCTTTTATTTAAATACCGTATTAATGCTTACAGTCACCATAATGCCTTGTTTGCGAAAAAGCTTTGGCGTTATGAGTTGACCTTAGGGCAAGCCTGCATCGCATTGATGCAAGAAGCCAATTATCGTCGCCCGTACGAAGGAATGTTGTTATCAGCGATGGTTAATTTCGCTTATGTGGCAGGTTATCAGCAGTACCTGACTTCATTTGAAGTGGTTCGCAGTGCTTGTTTGAATAAGGCGCGAGACAAAGGAGAAAAGGCACAGCATGACTTTTTTTATGAAATACAAAGTGACTCTGCATCGCTGCAAGCATTGCTAGTGTCACAGTCGAGCCTAAAGTTAAGCCTGAGTATAGCGACAAATATATTTAAGCAAGATTTTCCGCACCTTGTTAATGCATTAAAAGAGGAAGTTGAGCAGCTCCCTTTTGATGATCGTAGTACCGTTGGTAAAATTTTATTTTCCGCAGTACGTTTTGCAAAATATGATCAACTACGTGCATCACGTTTATTCAAGCCTCAGTGGTTGGAGGATTATTTACGGGGCTCTCAGATCGATGAGACAACCTATAAAAATCTTCTACGCCAAGAGTTATTTCGATTTAAACCCATTTGGCCATAAAATCAGTTTTTGCCTATCCCCAGTTGAAGTTATTTACTAATTAAACTCGCTGTACCTTTTAAAAGGGGGTAAAATACGCCTTCAATTTTACAGAGAGTGAAAAATGACTAACGCCTTAGATCAATTCAGTGATATTCGTCCGTATAATGATGATGAAATTCAACCTGCTATTCAGCGTGTTATCAATAATAACGAGTTTCTTGATGCGATTATCAGTTTTCGCTTTTCTAAAATAGCTAAATTTACGGGCTTTATCTTAAAACCATTATTACGCCGCTACTTTCTATATAAATGGGGGATGATTAATAGTATTGATGAGATGCAGCAAGTGGTGGGCGGTTATATGCAACATATGATTGATTCAACGACCACCCAATTTACTTATTCCGGGCTTGAAAATCTCTCTCCAACGAAAAACTATCTTTTTGTTTCTAACCATCGTGATATTGCAATGGATCCTGCTTTTGTGAATTGGGCTCTATTTTCTGAGAATTTCAAGACGGTGCGTATTGCTATTGGTGACAACTTGCTAAGTAAACCGTACGTTTCTGATTTAATGCGAATGAACAAAAGTTTTATCGTTAAGCGCTCAGTATCGGGTGTACGTGAGATGATGAAAGCACTAACTCACCTGTCTGATTATATTTTTAGCTCGTTGCAGGAAGATAGCAGTATCTGGATAGCACAAAGAGAAGGGCGTGCGAAAGATGGTTTTGACAAAACAGAGCCTGCTATCGTAAAAATGTTTTATGTGAACGGGAAAAAGAAAAAAATAGCTTTTTCTGATTATATTAATCAGCTAAATATTGTACCGGTTGCGGTTTCTTATGAATTTGATCCTTGTGCTCAACAAAAAGCGCAAGAACTCTATGATAAGGCCGAAAAAGGAGAATATAAAAAATCCCAGTTTGAGGATATTGAGAGTATTGTACGAGGTATTGTTGGCACCAAAGGGCATGTTCATGTCGCCTTCGGATCCCCTATTCAAGGCGAATTTGCCGATGCAGATGAAGTCGCTCAAGCAATAGATGGTCAGATTTATCAAAACTATTATCTCCACTCTTCTAATCTTCTGGCTGTGAAAGAGAATGCAAACAATATCAGCGAAAGTGATAAACAGGCTTTTAACAAACATCTACAGGCTATTAAGCCTGAATTGCAAGCAACGGTATTAAAAATGTACGCAAACCCCGTTAATAATCAGAACAAACAGTAAAATACTTAAAAATAAAATATATATACTTTTGTTATGCACATTGTAATTTTCTAATTATCTGTTTTTTTTGTCATATTGATAAATTATCTATTTGATAATAAAGGATAAATTATTATATTCTTGTTACAACGCTGTTTATATTAAAAACTACTAACAGAGTTACCCACAGCATAGCCACATATCGAAAGTGAATAACCACTTACCTTTATAGCCAGTAGTGGTTGTGCTTTTTTCCCAAATAGGTTCGGTTATTGGTGACTAAATCGGTATAATCATTTTTTATTCTCTCTTACTGGTAAAAAGCTAATGGCCACTATTCCTGAAAACCCCTTTGTTCTTGTTGATGGATCTTCTTATCTTTATCGTGCTTTTTATGCCCCCCCTCATCTTACTAATTCTGCAGGAGAGCCAACCGGTGCAGTATATGGTGTGGTGAATATGTTGCAAAGCTTATTAAAGCAATATAATCCCAGCCATATTGTTGTGGTCTTTGATGCTAAAGGAAAAACTTTCCGTGATGATCTGTATGCTGAGTACAAAGCCAATAGGCCGAGTATGCCGGATGATTTGCGTTGTCAGATAGAACCTTTGCATAATGTGATTAAAGCGATGGGGTTGCCCATTTTAATCGTCCCCGGTGTTGAAGCTGATGATGTGATAGGTACGCTCTCTCGTCAAGCCAGTGCTTTGGGTATTGCTACATTAATTAGCACGGGTGATAAGGATATGGCTCAGCTAGTAGATGAGAATACCTTATTGATTAATACAATGACCAATAGCGTATTAGATATTCAAGGAGTAAATGATAAGTTTGGTGTGCCACCGGAACTGATTATTGATTACCTAGCATTAATGGGGGATCAAGCAGATAACATTCCGGGTGTACCGGGTGTTGGTGAAAAAACAGCACTTGCTATGTTGCAAGGTCTGGGGTCAATGGACGATATTTATAAAAATCTTGATAAACTTGCGCCCTTGGGATTCCGTGGCAGTAAAACCATGGCCAAAAAAATGCAAGATAATGAAAAGATGGCGCGCCTTTCTTACCAGTTAGCAACGATTAAAACAGATCTCGAGTTGTCCTTAAATTATGCTGATTTTACTCATAAGGATGAGGACACCGATGCCCTCGTTCAGTTATTTGGTAAGCTTGAATTTAAACGCTGGTTATCGGCATTGCTTGATGGCGGGAAGATGATTAACAAACAATCATCTGGATCTATCTCTGGGGAAAGCAATAATGAAATTGTGGTTTCTTCTACAATCATTGATCGTTCTGCATATAAAACAATTTATACGCAAGGGCAGTTAACCCAGTGGATTAAAAAGTTAGAGAATGCACCACTCTTTGCGTTTGATACAGAAACAACCAGCTTAGATTATATGAAAGCTGAAATTGTCGGGGTATCTTTTGCGATTCAAAGCAATATTGGTAGTGAAGAGGCGCCTATCATCGAAGCCGCGTATCTTCCTCTTGCGCATGACTATATTGATGCGCCTAAACAACTCGCCTTAATCGATACCTTGGCGCAACTAAAACCACTGCTCGAATCCTGTGATCGTAAAAAAGTGGGGCAGAATTTAAAATATGATCGCAGTGTATTATTAAATCACGGGATCGAACTAAAAGGGATTGAGTTTGATACGATGCTTGAATCCTATGTGCTTGATAGTACGGGTAAGCATAATATGGATGCCTTGGCGTTAAAATATCTTGGGCATCAATGTATCTCATTTACAGACATTGCAGGTAAAGGTGTAAAACAACTCACTTTTAATCAAATCGCGATCAAAGAAGCTGCGCCTTATGCGGCTGAAGATGCAGATATTACTTTACGGCTACACCTTCACCTTTTTAAGCAGTTACAAGCGAGTCCTGAGTTGTTAACTGTTTTTACTGATATCGAGTTGCCGTTATTAACGGTGCTTTCAGATATTGAGCGTGGTGGTGTCGAAATTGATAGTGTCTTGCTTGCTCAGCAAAGCACAGAAATTGCTAAACGGTTGTTAGAGCTAGAAGAATCTGCCTATGCAGAGGCGGGGAGACCTTTTAATTTAAGTTCGCCAAAACAGCTGCAGACAATTTTATTTGAAGAGTTAAACTTACCTATTTTAAAGAAAACCCCCAAAGGGGCTCCTTCTACTGCGGAAGAAGTATTGCAGGAGTTAGCGTTAACTTACCCGCTGCCTAGACTTATTATTGAGCATCGAGGTTTAAGTAAGTTGAAATCCACCTACACAGATAAACTACCGAAAATGGTGAATGATAAAACTGGGCGTGTACACACTTCTTATCATCAGGCGGTCACTGTTACCGGCCGTTTATCATCAAGCGATCCAAATTTACAAAATATTCCTATTCGTAGTGCTGAAGGTCGTCGTATTCGCCAAGCCTTTATAGCACAACCAGGTTATAAAATAGTCGCTGCCGATTACAGTCAAATTGAGCTGCGAATCATGGCACACCTTTCTCAAGATAAAGGTCTCTTAAAGGCTTTTTCTACAGGTAAAGATATTCATAAGGCGACTGCATCTGAGGTGTTTTCTGTGCCACTTGATGAAGTCAGCACGGAACAACGCCGCAGTGCAAAAGCGATTAACTTTGGGCTTATTTATGGTATGAGTGCTTTTGGGCTTGCCAAGCAACTTAATGTTGGTCGCCAAGAAGCCCAGCAGTATATGGATAAATACTTTATGCGCTATCCGGGTGTTTTAACCTACATGGAGGATACACGTGCTATTGCACATCAACAGGGGTATGTTGAAACTATTCTGGGCCGGCGCTTACAGCTGCCTGAGATTAAGTCTCGTAATGGCATGCTTAAAAAAGCCGCTGAACGAGCTGCTATTAATGCGCCAATGCAGGGTACTGCTGCCGATATCATTAAAAAAGCGATGATAGATATGGCAAAGTGGGTACAAGAAAAAGAAGCGGGAAGTGTTCAGCTATTAATGCAAGTTCACGATGAATTAGTCTTTTGTATTAAAGAAGAGTTTGTTGAGTCTTATACAACCGAGATACAGGCTATTATGGCGAATGCGGCAGATTTAGATGTTCCTTTGATTGCTGATGCTGGAATGGGAGATAACTGGGATGAAGCGCATTAAATTAATTATAAATAATTTCGAACTTTTTTTAATTACTGATGACTAACTTTATGAACTAGTTAAATTTCATAGTTTTTCCTTAGTTTTTTATAG
>NZ_JAHNZV010000084.1 GCF_022267535.1 Psychromonas antarctica | reverse complement strand
ACGTGATGTTTGATTACGGCATGATCGAAAATATCTTTGAAACAAATTCTTCAGAAGCTTTCTCATATTTAAATATGAGCTCTATTTTATACTTTATTATTTTTGGTGTGTTGCCTTCAATTTTTATATTCAAAGTGAAAATAGTTCGTTCACAGCATCTCCTTAAAGAGATTTTTCTGAGGATTTCGCTGGTGCTATTTGCGATTGCTGGCATTGGATTAATTGCTCTTTTCTTTTACAAAGATTATGCCTCTGTGGGGAGAAACAATTCTTATTTAAATAAAATGATCAATCCAGCACATATATTTAACTCAGTTAAATATATTAATAAAACTTACTTAACTGAGCCCTTGGTCTATAAATCAATAGGAGAAGATGCCACGCTGGAAACAGCTAAAAATGGTAAGCCAACCCTGATGATATTAATGATCGGTGAAACAGCTCGCTCACAAAACACTTTTTATAATGGCTACCCACGTAATACCAACCCTTATACGCAAGGTATGGGCATTATTTCCTTCCAAGAAGTTTCTTCATGTGGAACCGCAACGGCACATTCTTTACCGTGCATGTTTTCAAATATGACGAGAGGCAATTACAATAAACAAAGGGCTAATCAACAAGACAATTTACTCGATGTGATGGCGCATGCAGGAATCAACATGTTGTGGTTGGAAAATGACAACGGTGATAAAGAGGTTGCTAAAAATATTAACAAGATCAACATCAGTGCAAACAGTGATTCACCATTTTGCGATGGTTCGAGCTGTTATGATGAAATATTACTCGCGGACATTGATAAACAAATTAAAGCGAATAATGGCAATCAATTAATTGCTCTGCATATTATAGGTAGTCATGGACCGACCTATTGGAAACGTTACCCAGAGAGTAAGGCGGCTTTCAAACCTGCCTGTAATCGCAGTGATATTGAGAATTGCTCAGATCAAGAAATAATGAATGTGTATGATAATACCTTGGTGTATACGGATTATATTATTTCCCAGACAATACTAAAATTACAACAATACTCAAATGATTATAATGTTGCCTTAATCTATCTGTCCGATCATGGTGAATCACTGGGGGAAAACGGCTTATATTTACATGGTGCACCTTATGCTGTAGCCCCTGATGAGCAGACAAAAGTGCCATGGTTTATGTGGTTCTCGGAGGATTATGCACAGGAAAAAGGGTTTAATAAGCAATGTGTGGTTAATAAAACGACGCAGAAAGGACTGTCGCATGATAATTTATTCCACACTGTATTGGGGTTGTTTGGCGTAAAAACAGCAGCTAAAGATAATTCTTTAGATATTATTTCAAGTTGTAAATTGAAATAATAAAGTAAACGTAGAGTAGCCCGCTAAACATTGGCGGGCTTTTTTATATCTGTAAGAGAGGCAATACGCCTTAATGGTTTCCTAAACTATTTTTGTAATCTTGATAACTAAATTCAGCCAGTAACTCAATGGTATTATCTAGCCGTTTGAAATAGATGCTGGGCATTTTAAGGCCGTTAAACCAATTTAATTTAACCATCGTATAACCGGCCGAATCTATTAAGTGCAGTTTTTGCCCTATTTGTAATGGCTGCTCAAACTGCGTTTCACAGAACTGATCACCAGCCAAACATGAACATGATCCAATAACATAAGGGAACTGGCCATTTTCAGCCGCTTCAAGTACGCAAGCTGGCTCTTTATAGATCAAGGTATCTAAACGATGCGCTTCTGTCGCACTATCTACGATCGCTGTTTTTTTGACGTTCTCAACAATATCAATCACACTAACCACAAGATCGGCCGTACGTGTAATGATCGCCTCTCCAGGTTCCAAATAAAGCTGAATAGCGTATTTTTCACTAAACGTCTTTAAGGCTAAAGCGAGTTTTTCGATAGGGTAACCCGGGTAAGTAAAGAAGATACCACCACCTAAACTTAACCACTTCAGTTTATCAAGATAATCAGAAAAAGTTGCCGAGATATAATCTAAAATAGCGATAAAAGCATCGGCATCTTTGTTTTCACAATTCATATGAAACATAAAACCCTCTACTTTGTCGAGTACTGATAAATCCAGATTCTCTTGTTTTACCCCTAAACGTGAATAGGGGCGAGCAGGATCTGCTAAATCTTGCCCAGCGACACTGCGCTCAGGATTAATACGCAATCCTAATGAAGCACTGTCTACACAGTTACTGTAATGGGTATCGAGCTGTGAAAGTGAATTAAAGATGATTTTATCTGCAAGTGGTTTGACTGCTTCTATATCTGCTTTTGAATAACCTACGCTGTATGCATGGGTTTCACCGCCGAAATTCTCATGCCCTAATTTAACTTCATAAGGCCCTGAGCTTGTGGTGCCATCTAAATAAGGCTTGATTGTCTCAAAGGTTCCCCAAGTTGAAAAACATTTAAGTGCCAGTACCAATTTAGCCCCAGAAAGACGCTTGAGTTGTTTGCACTGCTCAAGATTAACGATCAGTTTTGATTCGTCAATCATAAAGTAGGGGGTGTTTAGATCTTGTTCAATTGTTTTTTTTTCTGTGTGCATAATGAGGATCTTTTATTTTAATAAAAAACGGATAAAAAAAAGCAAAGAGAGAACTCTTCGCTTTTTTTTAGTGGTAATTATTAGGCGTTGAGTTCTTGGATTTGCCAAGTCAGACCAATACGTGGCATTAACGCCAAGAAATGATCCGGATTAAGCTGTTCAATATTATATAGGCCCGGTTCGCTCCATTTACCCTGAAAGTAAAGTAGGGCTGCTGTGATCGCAGGGACGGCCGTTGTATATGAGATAGCTTGATGTTCAAGTTCAATATAGGCGTCTTTATGATCGCAAATGTTGTAGATAAACACGCTTTTAGCTAGCCCCTCTTTTTTACCTCGTACCCAAGTACCTATACAGGTTTTACCTACATAACCGGATGCCAGTGAAGTGGGATCGGGCAAAATAGCTTTTAACACTTTAAGCGGTTCAACGGTAATACCATCGCAGGTTGTCACCGGCTTTGTACTTAATAAGCCAATACTGCGCATGACATTGAAAAAGTTTAGGTAGTCATCAGAAAATCCCATCCAAAACTCAATCCGTTTGGCCGGAATATATTCAGCCATTGAACGGACTTCATCATGCGCCATCGAGTAAACCTTCTGTTTACCGACAACGGGGAAATCAAATTCCATCATGCGACTGTGACAAGGCACTTTTTTCCAAGCTTGGTTTTCGTAGTAGAAGGAGTCACCTTGGATTTCCAGCATATTGGTTTCGGGATCAAAGTTAGTCGCGAATTCCTGCCCGTGATCACCTGCATTTACATCCATTACATCGATACTATCTATCTCATCAAACAGATGTTTGTTAGCGTAAGCTGCGAATACGCTTACCACACCCGGATCAAAACCAGCGCCTAAAATTCCGGTGATACCCGCGGCTTTAAAGCGCTGTGCAAATGCCCATTGTTCATCATATGCTTCAGGTACCTGTTGTCCTGGCGTGCATAGATCCACCGCCACCGAGGTATCAAGGTAAGCCGTTTTTGTATCTAGGCAGGCTTGCATAATAACAAGGTTAACCCAAGGTGGACCCGCATTGATCACCAAATCAGGTTGTATTTGTTTAATAAGCTCGACCAATAATGCAAGATTATTAGCATCAATAGCTACCGATGCTAGCTTTTTAGTGCTGTCTTTAAGGTTATTACGCCCTTTAATCGAAGTAATGATGTTTTCACATTTGCCAAGCGTGCGTGAAGCGATGGTGATATCACCAAGCACGTCATTATTCTGAGCACATTTATGTGCTATAGCCCATCCAACGCCACCCGCGCCAATCTGTAATATAGACAAACCTATAACTCCTTGGTTGTCAGTGCAACGGCATAAGATTCTATTTTTGCAAATAATGAATCAAAATCATTTAATGTTAAACAGGGATTTAACAACGTTAATTTAAGGTAGACTTTTCCGTCGACCTTAGTTTCTGCAATTACAGCGGTCCCTGACGTCGCCATCTGTAGTCGTAAGGTCTGATGCAGCTGGTTAAACTGTGCTGCCGTTAATGAGCCTTGGAATTTATCGCTTAAACGGAATAAAACAGTCGATAATAAAGGGTCGCAACACAATTCAAAATTGCGATTGTCTTTCACTAACTCGGCAACCTGTAAGGTCAATTCGATCACATTATCGTACATTTCACCTAAGGTGTCGGCGCCCACACTTTTTAATGTCATAAATAGTTTTAATGCATCAAAACGTTTCGTGGTAGCAATACTTTTATCAACTAAATTAGGTAACTCATCACCTTCGCGATTTAAATAATCAGCATGATGCAGTAGGGTATTAAAATTGGCTTTATTTTTAATTAATAAAGCGCCACAACTAATCGTTTGGTAAAATAATTTATGAAAGTCAACGCTGACCGAATCAGCAGATTCGATGCCTTTTAAACGCTGCTGATGTTTTGCGCTTAGTTGTAACGCGCCTCCGTAGGCTCCATCAATATGGCTCCAGATTTGCTCATTGCGTGCAATTTCAACAATTTTGTCGAGTTCGTCAATCGCACCATGATCCGTCGTGCCAGCGGTTGCCACGACACAGATAGGTAATAAACCTTGTGTTTTTAAGCTATCAATAGTGAGTTGTAGATCAACTAAATCCATCTGCCCCTGCACATTGGTTTTCACGCACACGACAGCACGTTCACCGAGTCCCATTAATGAGGCTGATTTCTGCACCGTAAAATGACTCTTGTTTGAGCAGATAATACGGAATTTGTGCCCATAATCGGGTAAACCATCTTGTTGGATATTATGAGCTGATTGCTTAAATGCAAACCAATCACGTGCTAATAACAGCCCCATCAAATTGCTTTGTGTTCCGCCACTGGTGAATACACCATCCGCGCGCGGGCCTAACTGATAGGTTTTGCATAACCAGTCAATCATTAACTGTTCAACAAAAGTCGCAGACGAGGATTGATCCCACGAATCCATAGATTGATTTAAAGCCGCAATAAAGTGCTCAGCCAACACTGAAGCAATAAGCGGTGGGGTGTGTAGATGTGCAATAGTATGTGGGTGTTGTACTAAAATAGAATTTTTAGCAATCAGTTCATTAACCGTGTTGATCACTGCATGTAGCGATTCAGTCTGGCTAAAATCGACACTTTGTAATTGTGCTTTAACAGTGGCTGGTTGAACGCCTGAGTAAGGTTTATCTGCCGCTTGGAAGAGTTGGTTAATCGTCTCTTGCGTAAACGCCGCCGATTCTTCAAAGGACTGATTATTATTACCTAACTGTATAAAGTGTTGTTGCCACTGTACTGATTTATTGGTCATTATAATTTCACCGCTGCAGCAAAGGCTCTTGCCATGGTATCAATGACAAAGTTAATTTGTTTTTCGCTGATAATAAGGGGAGGCAAAAAGCGTAATACTGAGCCTTTACGACCGCCTTTTTCAATGATCAAACCTAATTCTAATGCTGCACGTTGAATTTTAGCTGTTAACTGCGGATCAGATTCAGCATGGCCTAAACCATTAAACTGGTTGGGTTTTACAATTTCTATTCCGTTCATTAAACCGCGCCCACGTACTTCGCCAATTTGTGGGAATTTTTGTTGAATTTTAGTTAATCCTGCTCGTAGTTGCTCGCCACGCGCATGTGCATTGGCTGCTAAATTATCACGTTGAATAATTTCTAATGTTTTTGCGCCGCTAGCCATTGCTAATTGATTGCCTCGGAAGGTGCCCGTGTGCTCACCTGGATTCCAGCAATCAAATTTTTCGTTATAAAGCATAATAGACATAGGCATGCCGCCACCAATCGCTTTCGACAAAATTAATATATCAGGTTCAATACCAGCAGATTCAAAGGCAAAATGCTCACCACTTCGACCAACGCCGCATTGTATTTCGTCAAAAATCAATAGAATGCCATGTTCACTGGTAATACGGCGTAACTCTTTTAACCATTCAACTGACGCGGGAATAACCCCTCCTTCGCCTTGAATAGGTTCAACAATAATAGCAGCAGGTTTAGTAATACCACTTTCGTCATCGGTTAATACTGACTCAATGTAGCGAATGCTTTGTTTTGCACCTTCCTCACCCCCCAAGCCAAATGAACAACGATAGCTGTATGGGAAAGGGAAGAAGTGCACATCTGACATTAAACCTGTACGGCGGCTTTTAGCACCTAAGTTGCCTGTTAATGCCAATGCGCCATTAGTCATGCCATGGTAGGCACCATGGAAAGCGACCATTGTATTACGTTTTGTATAAAGTTTTGCAAGCTTGATCGACGCTTCGACAGCATCTGCACCTGATGGCCCACAAAATTGGATGCGTGCATTCTTTGCAAATTTTTCAGGCAAAAATTTCATCACTGCTTTAATGAAGGCATCTTTACTTGGTGTGGTGATATCTAATGTTTGGTAAGGCACGCCATCATTTAGCTGTTTAATTAAAACTTGATTGATTTCACTGTGGTTATAACCCAGTGGCAATGCTCCAGCACCTGCTAGACAGTCCAGATAAATTTGACCTTTAGTATCTTCGACAATAACGCCGCGTGTCGTTTTAATTGCAATCGGTAATCGGCGCGGATAAGAACGCACTTCTGATTCATAATTCGCTTGATTTAATAACATATCATCTGGCGTAAGATCATATAAATTAGTTACTAAAGGAATCTCTTGATCATTTGATATAGAAGTTTCATGCGCTAAATTGAGGACGTTTTGCATAACGGGATCCTTATAGATTTAAAGGTTGCCATAAAATGGAACTGAAATTGTAGTATGCGCATTTGGATGCGCTTGTATTAGAGGTTAACCGTTTAATTCACGGTTCTGTTACGAAGTTGTGGTAACTCTTGTCTGAGCATAAAAACGTTAATAGTAATAAGCTTACTGCGATACTGAAAAGTATAAGTAAAGACATAATATCGCGCTCCTCTATTGCGTTAGCAGTCATAATAAATAAATTGATTTGGGTGATAAAACGCGCGCATTCTATCATTGATTTTCATACAGGCAAGTGCAAAAAACATCAAAAAACAACATAGACACGTAACTAATTGATAATATGATTTAAATTAAATGGATTGCGTGAATTTTAAGCATCGATTGGCGATTAATTTTTATGCTTGCTTTACTGTTAAATAGGTGTTTATTCCGTTAAAATTACTATGCGGTTGCAATACATATAAGTTAACGGAAAAGGGAATAAGTTTGACAAACAATAAGCAAATATTAGTGGTTGATGATGATCAAGCGATACGTGAGTTATTGGCTGAATATTTATCGAAACACAACTTTGAAGTGATTACTGCGCATGATGGTATCGAAATGGATAATCAACTGCTAACCAACGTGCCAGATCTTATTATTTTAGATATTATGTTGCCTGGTGATGATGGTTTCACATTATGCCAACGTATTCGCCAAAGCTCAAATGTTCCCATTATTATGCTAACTGCCAACTCAGATGAACTGGATCGAATCTTAGGCTTAGAAATTGGCGCAGATGATTATATTGGTAAGCCATTTAGTCCAAGAGAGTTACAGGCCCGCATTAAAGCCTTATTAAGACGTACTAATTTTGCAAAAGATTCGCTAAAAAATGCAGAAAAGACTCGCTATTTGTCTTTTGCAAATTGGAAATTGGATACTCAACAACACAATCTTCTCGATCGAAACGACCAGATAACGTCATTAACGGGTGCTGATTTTCAGTTGTTAACCCTGTTTTTAAAAAATCCTAACAGTCCGATTTCGCGCGATCAAATCAGCCAAGCCTTGCATGGGCGGGACGCCTTTGCAAATGAGCGTGGTATTGATGTACATTTAAGTCGTTTGCGCCAATGCTTAGGTGATGATGCCAAAGCGCCTAAAATAATAAAAACAGTACGCGGGGCAGGGTATGTATTTATTGCCGAAGTCCGTTTTGATACGCAATAATTTACATAACGAATAAATAATATGACCTACTTGCGCTTAATGTTTGCTTCTATCATCTCGAGGATGTTGCTTTTAACTATCTTTTCAGTAGTTTTGGCTCAACTTGTCAGTAGTTTCTTTTTGGTCAATCAATTTGCTGAAAGCGAAGAGAAAACAGTCATATTAAATGCTAATAATTTAGCCGAAAATGCACTTAGTACGATCTCCTTTTTTCAAAACTTACCATTACAATACCGCCACTTAGTCTTAGAGCAGTTACGTGATTTGGGTGGAAGTCGTTTTTTTGTATCATTAAATAGTGAAAAAATAGAGATTAATCCTATCCCTGATAGCCTATTGAAAAAACGGGTTATCAATACAGTTAGACAGGTATTAAAACGGCGAATCCCAATACAAAGCAAGTTGGAAATAGAATTTTCTCATCCCGATGATCTGCATGTACTAAAAAATGATGTGTTATTAAAAGATCTCCCGCCTTCTTGGGGCGCTTACTCCCTCATTATCCCTTCGACTAAACCGCCCATTTTGGTTGTGCAGATAGAAATTGCGGAGCATGAGTGGCTGTATTTAGCCGCTATTTTACCTCCTCCTTATCTACTTGTGGATAAGTCAATTATCTCACCAGCGCAGCTGATCACTCTGATATTCACCACGGTGTTTGTACTGATTTTTATCTATCTTCTTTTTTATTGGCAGACGAAACCATTAAAGCAGTTAGCATTGGCTGTTTCTGAAATGAGCATCGACCTTGATCAAGCGCCATTAGTTGAGCAGGGTGCCTCTGAAATCGTTACCGCAACACGCGCGTTTAATCGCATGCAACAAAAATTACAGCGTTACATCCGTGATCGTGAGGTCTTATTTCGTTCTATATCGCATGATTTAAAGACCCCTATTACACGGTTACGGTTACGTGCTGAATTGCTTGATAGTGAAAAACAAACGGAAGCATTTAATCACGATTTAGATGATCTAGAAATGTTAGTCAATGGCGCACTACAGACGGTAAAAGATACCGATATCCATGAAAATATTCAGTCAGTTAATATACTCAAGTTACTCGAACAAATTAGCAGTTCGCAACCGGATAAGATAAAAATAATCACACCACAGGTCGCCCCATATCGTGGTAAGCCATTAGCTTTAAAGCGCTGTTTGGCTAATTTGATTGATAACGGTGTTAAGTATGGTGGTGGTGTGCAGGTGTTCATTAATGACAGCACAGAAAGTTTACAGATTTTAATTCAAGATAATGGACCTGGCATCCCAGCGCATGAGTTAGAGCATATATTTACCCCTTATCGCCGTTTACACCATGATCTTCATGGGTATGGCTTAGGATTAGGAATTTCCCGTAATATTATACATGCACACAATGGATATTTGCATTTAATCAATCGCGAGGAAGGGGGGTTAGAAGTGATCATTACCCTGCCTAGAATTTATAAATCTACATCCGTATAAGAGTTTACATGAGAAGCGAAAGATCATGAAAAAAACGATTTTATTATTGCCACTACTAATTAATATCAGTTCTTATGCCCATGCTATTCCACTAGAAGTTTTGCACTGGTGGACAGCGCCAGGCGAGCATGAAGCGCAACAGATACTTAAAAATGCCTTGTTAGCACAAGATATAGCTTGGCAGAATTTTGCGATTATAGGTGAAGGTGGTGAGAGTGCAATACGTGTATTACAGATGCGCGCATTGTCTGGTAACCCGCCTGATGCCGCGCAAATAAAAGGACCTGATATTGGCGAGTGGGCTAAAGTAGGCATGCTAGAAGAAATTGGTAAAGTGGTTGATACCCGACCATGGAAGGCTATTATGTCGCAAATCGCCCGTGATACGGTGACTTTTGATGGACATTACATGGCGGTTCCAATAAATGTGCACCGGGTTAATTGGCTATGGTTAAACAAGAAAATTTTCACTGAGCTTAACTTATCAATTCCAACGACATGGGATGATTTTTTTATAACTGCCGATAAAATAAGAGATGCGGGTTATTTACCTTTAGCACATGGCGGCACCGTTTGGCAGGATGCGCTGTTATTTGAGTCAATGGCGATTTCTCTATTAGGTGCAGACAAATATAAAAAAGCATTTGTCATGCATGATGAGAAAATTTTAAATTCAGCAGAAATGATTGCCGTTTTCAAAAAATTTAAACGCTTAAATAGTTATACAAGCCAAGATTTGATTGGAAAAGATTGGTTTAATGCTGCTCATCTAATTGCCACAGATAAAGCCGCGATGCAATTTATGGGCGATTGGGCAAAGGGCATGTGGACTGCATCGGGTAAAGTAGCCATGGTTGATTATATGTGTGTCGAGGTTCCTGAAACTAGAAACATCTTCAGTTATAACATTGATAGTTTCGTGTTATTTCAAAAGTATAATTATCAGGCAAGAAATAATGTTCAGTCGGTTTTTGTTGACACTCTACTTTCAAAAAAATTTCAGGCTGAATTTAATATCAGTAAAGGATCTATTCCAATAAGAAATGATATCGATATGAGCCAATTTGATGCTTGTTCACAAAAGTCATATGCGGATTTTAACAGTTATCAACTTGTGCCTTCATTTACTCAAAACCTGGCAACGACTAGCCATTTGCAAAACATCATCGCGCAAATACTTAGCAACTATTTTAATGATCCTCAAGCTGATGCGACTAACACAGTTAAACGCCTCTCCTTAGCGATTCGCGCAGTTAAATAACTCCTTTTCTTCATTCCATTGCCTTAGCTTCGAGTATGTAACTAGGGCCGGTTCTTTCTCTACACCATCACCTTCTAGTAAATATACCTTAGCGCGAGATAAGCAGACCGATACAGCGCCGCTATTTTTGTGTATTTTCAGTTAACTACACAAAACTTTATGATATTAAATAGAATTTCGCTTTGATTATTCCGAAAAGAGGTCAAATAGAGTTGACTATGATAGTCAAAATCTATACATACGATAAGGCTTGAATCCACAGTAAAAAAGGGTGCTGTAATATGTTAATAGACATTACCATGCGGCATATGGAGACGATAATAGAGCTCATGTAAGAGTGAAATAGGTATTATGTGCTTCTTTCTTCGAGTCTACGATGTCGAGGCAGGGAGTCACAGTTTCGACGTGTCGGTTTATATTTCATCGTGATTGGGCACTTTTCTATGTAGTGTAATAATAACGAATCCAACAATTTTATTGCGCCTAAATAGAACATTTAATGAGTATGAATTTTGTCAATAAAAGTAAATAAAAAAGGGCCCAATAATAAATATTATTGGGCCCTTAGTGAATAAAATAGGGTTAGCTTGCGCTAACCTTTTTTATTAACGAGACATGTAAGCTTCCATGTCAGTTTTTAAGTTATCAGATTTAGTACCGAATATAGCTTGAACACCGTTACCAGAAACAACAACACCAGCAGCGCCTAATTTCTTAAGCTCGCCTTTATTTACTAGCTCAATATCTTTAACCGTGACGCGTAAACGTGTGATACATGCATCTAAGTTGTCAATGTTAGCTTTACCACCAAATGCAGCAACAAGAAGGATAGACATCTCTGTATTATCAAGGCTAACTTCTTCAGCAAGTTCGTCATCTTCACGACCTGGTGTTTTAAGGTCAAACTTAGTAATAACAACACGGAATACTGTGTAGTAGATCGCTGCGTAAATAAGACCGACGATAGGGAACCACCAGAAGTGAACTGAATTACTTGATAGTACTAAGTAATCAATTAAACCGTGTGAGAACGAAGTTCCGTGAACCATACCTAACATGTTTGTTACAACAAATGCAGAACCAGCAAGTAAAGCATGAATTCCGTATAACATAGGTGCTACGAATAAGAATGCGAATTCAATTGGCTCAGTAATACCTGTTAAGAATGAAGTTAACGCAGCAGAAACCATGATACCCATTACTTTAGCGCGGTTTTCTGGCTTAGCACAGTGTGCAATCGCGATAGCAGCAGCTGGAAGACCGTACATTTTGAACATGTATGCGCCCGCAAGTTGACCGAAACCATTACCAGCAGCACGTGATGCATCATCAGCAGATAGGTAACAAGTTAGGATACCGTTAAGTTGCTCGCCTGCTACATTTACACATGAACCTGCTTCAAAGAAGAAAGGTACGTTCCAGATATGGTGTAAACCAAATGGAATCAGTGAACGTTCAACAACACCGTAGATACCAAAAGCAACCGTTGGGTTCTGGTTAGCAGCCCATTCAGAGAATGCAGCGATTCCTCCACCAATCGGTGGCCAAACAACAGCAAGGATAGCACCCATGATAATGGCTGCGAATCCAGTCATTATAGGTACTGCACGTTTACCTGCAAAGAAACCGAAGTAATCAGGTAGTGTAATGTTGTAAAAGCGGTTAAACATAGCAGCGGCAATACCACCAGCGATAATACCACCAAGTACACCTGTATTTGCACCAGGTGCAAGTACTTCAACTGTTTTCATCATGATCACATAACCAACAACAGCAGCAAGACCCGCTACACCATCATTTTTTGTGAAACCTAATGCAACACCGATTGCAAAAATAAGTGCCATATTACCAAATACTGCGCCACCCGCTTGTTCCATTAGTTGTGATACAACATCAGGTAAAACGCCAAATTTAGCAGCACCAACACCCAGTAAAATACCTGCGATTGGTAGTACTGACACTGGAAGCATTAATGACTTCCCTACTTTTTGTAAATTTCCGAAAATATCCATGAACAACTCTCCAGTTGGTTTATTTGTCTGTCGACAGGTTACTAATGTTAATCACATTAAATGGTTGATTATTTATGCTGCTTAAAATTAACTGTGGTGAGACGGCTAATTTTAAGCATCTGAAATATTTCATCTATTTAATATTATTGTTACTAAAATTAAATATGCTTTAATTTTAATGAGGCTAGTATATACAAGCAGAAATGAATTTTCGTGACGGAATTATCATATTATTCGGTACGTTACACTTGCTTACACAAAAGGTAGCGTTGTTACAATATGTTACAAATTTTCACAGCAATTCTCGCTCAAATGATCTTTGCTAAGATAAAACAGCTTTTTCAGCTGTTTTTCCATTTTATGCTCGTCAACCTGTGCTTTCCTTGGTTTTTCCTTTTTCAAACAGGCAAGGATCAAGCTA
>NZ_JAHNZV010000083.1 GCF_022267535.1 Psychromonas antarctica | reverse complement strand
TCTCTTGTTGTATTATCCTTTGTCTAGTTAACAAGTATTTTACCACAATGAGACATCAACCTCTTTAAAATCATCGAGTTATTTGGGTTTTATTGTTTGTTTTGAATCCCGAAACTTGAGTTATAACAATGACCACATTGAAGGCGCATTCCATCTCACTAATGACACAATTGAAGAGTTTATAAAAGAGGTTGATTTGAACACGCCCGTATTTGTTATCTGTTATCATGGCAATAGCAGTAAAGGCGCTGCCCAGTATCTGTGCAATCAAGGTTATTTGGATGTTTACAGTGTTGAAGGGGGAATGGCCAATTGGTCGCTCGTTTGCCCTTTGGGATTATAAAAGTAAAAGGCGAAATGATGAGTGTAATTGAAACGGATAGTATTGATGCTATCGGGATGGAAAAAGAGATGCAGCGTGTATTTTTAACCATTATTGATTCGTTGGTTTGGGATGCTGAAAATGTACACCTTTTCACACTACAAGAAAAAATAAATACGTATCTTTATTTTATTGAATCGGGCGAATTATTAACAGCTTTTCCGGATAGTAAGGGGTTTGATGTCGCCATTGAGTTAGTTTTAAAACATCAGCCCAGCGATGAAGCGATTACTTTTTTTGATAAAACGATACAGATATTATTAGATAAAAACATTGTTTTTGTATTCGGGCCGAAGAGAAACGGCAGTTATGCAGAGCACCATTAGTCAGTTTTTGTCCTGCTTAAAAAGACGACGCTAAGTTACTCATTAATGCTGTGCTGTGTAAATGGCTTTGACTATTAATATTTAAAGTGGGTGATTTACTCGCAGACGGCGATTGGCAAACATAGTCTTTATCCAACATAATTAACGCAAAATGGTCACAAGTGAGTAAACTTTCGATAATTTATGCCGTGATAAAGCACACGATTTTTTATTTTATAAAAATATGTGCTTATTTTTTATCTTTTTCATTGCCAGTAGGCCAGATCATTTGGGATAATCACGGCCTTATATTTGCCACTCATCAATTTTCAGCAATTGAACTTAACTAAAACCTAATCAGGAGAAAAACATGCCATCTCGTAAAGAGCTAGCTAACGCGATTCGTGCCCTCAGCATGGACGCTGTACAAAAAGCCAATTCAGGTCACCCTGGAGCTCCAATGGGGATGGCGGATATCGCCGAAGTCCTTTGGCGTGATTTCTTAAAACATAATCCAACTAACCCACAATGGGCAGATCGCGACCGTTTTATCCTTTCTAACGGCCATGGTTCAATGCTTATTTACTCACTATTGCATTTAACCGGTTATGATCTGTCCATTGAGGATCTTAAATCTTTCCGCCAACTGCATTCTAAAACACCTGGCCACCCTGAACTGGGCTATACCCCTGGCATTGAAACAACTACTGGCCCATTAGGTCAAGGTGTGACTAATGCTGTAGGTATGGCGATTGCTGAAAAATCACTAGCGGCGCAATTCAACCGTGAAGGTCACGACATTGTTGACCATCACACTTACACTTTCTTAGGTGATGGTTGCCTAATGGAAGGGATATCTCATGAAGCCTGTTCACTCGCGGGTACCTTAGGTCTGGGCAAACTGATTGCATTCTGGGATGACAACGGCATCTCGATTGACGGAGACGTTGATGGCTGGTTTACAGATAATACGCAACAACGCTTCGCAGCTTACGGTTGGCATGTAATTTCTGTTGACGGTCATAACAGTGAAGAGATAAAAGCGGCAATTATCGCAGCAAAATCTGAAACGACTAAACCGACCATTATCTGTTGTAAAACAATCATTGGTTTTGGTTCACCAGCGAAACAGGGGACGCATAACTGTCACGGTGCACCTTTGGGCGCGGATGAAATTATTGCAACCCGTAAAGCATTAGGCTGGAACTACGGTGATTTTGAAATCCCTGCTGATATCTACTCAGGTTGGGATAATAAAGAACAGGGCCAGGCGCAAGAGCAATCTTGGGATGATAAATTTGCAGCCTATGCGTCTGCTCACCCAGAACTCGCAGCTGAATACAAGCGCCGTATTAATAGCGAATTTCCTGCGCAATGGGCTGAAAAATCAAGCGCCTATATCGAAGAGTTGCAAGCCAATTCAGATAATATTGCAACACGTAAAGCATCACAAAACTGCATCGAAGCATTTAGTGCCATGTTACCGGAGATGCTTGGTGGTTCAGCTGATTTAGCACCATCAAACCTAACCATGTGGTCGGGTACGAAAGCGATTACAGCTACCGACGCATCTGGTAACTACTTGCATTATGGTGTCCGTGAGTTTGCTATGTCAGCCATTGTTAATGGGTTGGCGCTGCACAGAGGTTTTATTCCTTTTGGTGCAACCTTTCTGATGTTCATGGAATATGCACGTAACGGTTTACGTATGTCTGCATTAATGAAGCAACGCGCGATTCAAGTGTTTACTCATGACTCAATTGGTTTAGGTGAAGATGGGCCAACGCATCAACCTGTTGAACAGATCGCCAGTTTACGTCTGACGCCTAATATGAACACATGGCGTCCTTGTGATAGCGTGGAATCAGCTGTTTCTTGGAAATCAGCGATTGAACGTGTTGATGGTCCAACATCACTTATCTTTAGCCGTCAAAATTTGCAACCGCAACCGCGTGATGCACAGCAGCTAGCTGATGTTGCAAAAGGCGGTTATGTATTACTTGATTCTACTACGCCTGCTGAGATCATCTTGATTGCAACGGGTTCAGAAGTACAACTTGCCGTTGAAGCGCACGCCGAATTGACTGCGCAAGGTAAAGCGGTACGTGTTGTTTCTCTTCCTTGTACCGATGTTTTTGAAACACAAAGCGCACAATACAAAGAATCTGTATTACCAGCATCTGTTGCTAAACGTGTTGCTATTGAAGCGGGTATTGCGGATTATTGGTACAAATATGTGGGTCTGAACGGTAAAGTTATCGGCATGACTACGTTTGGTGAATCTGCACCTGCTGAGCTGTTGTTTGAAATGTTCGGTTTCACTGTTAAAAATGTAGTTGAAACTGCAAACAGCCTATAATATTTAACGACTAAAGATGATTAAAAAACCGCGTATATCGCGGTTTTTTTGTGTTTATGGTAGTTGTCATTAAATTATTTAACCTCAGTTCTGGATAATGGAAGCGAAATCAGATTAAATATCAACAAGTTAAAAAACATATTATACAGTGCTGTTAGTTTTGCGTAGTTCAAGGCGAATCATCGCAGCAATAACTGGTTATTGGCAGATGATTTAACGCAGAAATACGCGTAAATAACGGTACTGTATCGTTTAGCTTATCCAGAATTGAGGTTATTTATGAAGTAACTCTGTCAGTTGCTTTTCTAATTTCACTTGATCCGCAGCAAAGTTACGGATACCTTCTGCTAACTTTTCCGTCGCCATCGCATCTTCATTCATTAACCATCTGAACTGTCTTTCTGACAAACGCTCATCATCTTCTGCTGCAACGGCAACAGGGTTAAGTTTTTGATCGATAGGCTCATTACTTTGTTCTAATGCTGCCATTAAGTCGGGACTGATGGTTAAGCGATCGCAACCGGCCAGCGCGAGTACTTCTTCAATGCTTCTGAAACTTGCGCCCATCACAACTGTTTTATAACCCTGCCGCTTGTAATAGTTATAAATATTAGTCACAGAGATAACCCCTGGATCTTGATCTGCTGGATAGTTGCTGCGGCCCGTGTCTTTTTTATGCCAATCTAGAATTCGACCGACAAAGGGGGAGATAAGATAAGTACCCGCTTGCGCACAGGCTTGCGCTTGAGCAAAGCTGAATAGCAGAGTTAGATTGCAGTTAATACCTTCTTTTTCAAGTGCTTCAGCTGCTTTAATCCCTTCCCAAGTTGAGGCAAGTTTGATCAGTATTCGATCGTTATTAATACCTGCTTGTTGATACATTGCGATTAACTTTCGGGCTTTATCTATGGACGCTTGGGTATCAAAAGATAAGCGAGCATCAACTTCTGTTGATATTCTTCCTGGCACTATTTTCAGAATTTCCAAGCCAATGAGCACCGATAATTTATCGGCGGCATCTCGGATCTGCTGCTCAATATTGGTCGACTGTTGTTTTGCCCAGTCACTCGCTGCTATTAGTAGATGTTGATATTTTTCTAATGATGCTGCTTTTAACAGCAAGGATGGATTGGTAGTTGCATCCTGTGGTTGAAATTTGGCAATTGCTTCAACATCACCTGTATCAGCGACGACGGTGGACATTTTTTTTAACTGTAAGAGTTGATTAGTCACGGTATTTACCTTGTCGTTAATTTGTTAAAAATATAGAAAGTATGTGTTTAAAAGCGTTAAAAATAGATCGTATTAAAACAATTTAATCATTACTCAGTAAGCTGCTTTTTTATTAGTAACAAGAGTTTTATGGTTAAGCAAGCAAGCTTTTAATAATAATCTGCATCTCAAAAATTAAAGTTTATCATTCCGATCTATCTCACATTTATTAACAAATGCGAGTGCAATTGTTTTTATTATAGTCTAAATTTTATACATCGAAACGTTTGCGCAAACGATTCGATATTATTTATGTAAGATTATCTTACTTATTTTAAAATTGATGATTTCCAACGCAAATGAATATACAAGGTGAAATGCATGAAAAAAACAGCACTCATTAACGCTGAATTATCTTACCTCGTTGCCTCTCTCGGGCATTTCGATGAAATTACTATTGGTGATGCCGGGCTGCCTATTCCAAGTCAAACTCAGCGCATTGATCTGGCACTAACCCATGGCATTCCAACCTTTATTGATACGGTTAGCGTACTGCTCGGTGAGATGCAGATAACCGGCGTGATTCTGGCAAGTGAATTTGAGCAAATAAATCCAGTGCTACATCGGGCATTACTCAAGCTTATTGCACAAGAGCAGAGGCAAGGTAAGGAGATTAGCGTTTCTTATATTGCCCACGAAGAGTTTAAAACCCGTACCCGCAACAGCAAAGCGGTTGTTCGCACCGGCGAATGCACTCCTTATGCGAACGTTATTTTTCAGGCTGGCGTTGTTTTTTAGTTTTTTTCTAGTCAATAATTGTTAAGGAGCTGTTATGAACCAGCCCATTTTAGAATTGAAAGGCATTCATAAATCATTTCCTGGGGTGAAGGCCCTGGATAATGCATCTTTAAACGTTTATCCCGGTAAAGTGATGGCGTTGATGGGAGAGAATGGTGCCGGAAAATCAACACTGATGAAAGTATTGACGGGTATCTATTCGTTAGATGACGGTGAAATTTTCTATAAAAACAAACAGGTAAAATTTACTGGCCCACGTCATTCCCAAGAAGCCGGTATTGGTATTATTCATCAAGAGCTTAACCTTATTCCGGAATTAACGATTGCAGAAAATATCTTTCTAGGCCGAGAGATAACCAATCGTTTCGGCGCTATTAAATGGTCGGTGATGTTCGACGAAGCTCAAGCCTTATTGGATCGCTTAAATGTAAAACATAAACCTTCACAGTTACTCGGTGAGCTCAGTCTTGGTGAGCAGCAGATGGTGGAAATTGCTAAAGCATTGTCATTTAAGTCGGAGGTTATCATTATGGATGAGCCGACTGATGCGTTAACGGATACAGAAACGGCATCATTGTTTACGGTGATTAATGAGTTACGCGATGAAGGTTATGGGATCGTATATATCTCACACCGCTTAAAAGAAATTTTTCAAATTTGTGATGACATTACTGTACTGCGTGATGGGAAATTCATCGCGCAACGTAAGGTTGCAGAAACGGATGAAGAGTCCTTAATTGAATTGATGGTAGGACGCCGTCTGGATGAACAGTATCCGCGTGTTGAAAGTAAACATGGCACAACGTGTCTTGAAGTTAAAAATTTATCAGCTGCTGGTGTTGAAGATGTTAGCTTCACACTTGACCATGGCGAAATACTAGGGATTTCAGGTCTGATGGGCGCTGGTCGTACCGAATTAATGAAAGCTATTTACGGCGCGTTGAAACGTCATTCTGGGCAGTTGTTAGTTGAAGGGAAGGCTATTGATCCGCGCAGCCCTCAAGAGGGGCTTGCCAGCGGCATCGCGTATATTTCGGAAGATCGCAAAGGTGACGGTCTGGTACTGGGACTCTCTGTTAAAGAAAATATGTCTCTGTGTTCTTTAAAATATTTCTCTAAAGGAATGCAGTTAGATCATCGTGCTGAGTCCCTTGCCGTAGAGGATTTTATCCACTTATTTAATATTAAAACCCCTTCAAGAAATCAGATAATAGGTAACTTATCCGGCGGTAATCAGCAGAAAGTGGCGATTGCGAAAGGCTTAATGACCCGGCCTAAGATATTGATTCTTGATGAGCCGACACGCGGGGTCGATGTCGGTGCGAAAAAAGAGATTTATCAGCTTATCAATCAATTTAAAGAAGAGGGGATGAGCATTATCCTCGTCTCTTCGGAAATGCCGGAAGTGTTAGGTATGAGTGATCGCATCCTAGTAATGCATCAGGGACGGATCAGCGGTGAATTTATGGCGAGTGATGCCGACCAAGAAAAAATAATGGCCTGTGCTTTTGGTCACAATACGAAGGAGTTATCAGCATGAACAACAAAGTGACAAGTACAGGGGATAGCCCTAAAGTGGGCTCTGTGATAAATAAAAAATGGTTGATTGAGCAAAAGTCATTAATCGCATTAATTATGCTGATTGTTGTCGTGTCATTTCTTAATGAATACTTTTTTACGGTGGATAATCTACTTAATATTCTGCGTCAAACGTCAGTTATTGCAATTTTAGCTGCGGGCATGACTTTAGTAATATTAACTGCTGGCATTGATTTGAGTGTCGGTTCTATTTTGGCATTGTGCGGTGCTTTTGCCGCCAGCATGATAAGCATGGAAATTCCTGTTTTGATTGCAGTGCCCGTTTCATTATTGGGCGGAGCAGCACTTGGCTCCGTGGCGGGGATGATAATCGCCAAGGGCAAAGTACAAGCGTTTATTGCTACGCTGGTAACGATGACGCTTCTACGCGGTGTAACAATGGTGTATACCGACGGCCGCCCCATTTCCACCGGTTTTACTGATGTTGCGGATGTTTTTGCTTGGTTTGGTACCGGCTATCTGTTTGGTATTCCGGTCCCTGTGTGGTTGATGATTGGTGTTTTCTCGAGTATTTGGTATTTGTTAAATCATACACGTTTCGGACGCTATATTTACGCCCTTGGCGGCAATGAGTCTGCAACCCTTTTATCGGGGATCAATGTGGATCGCATTAAAATCGGTGTTTATTCGATCTGTGGATTATTATCAGCACTTGCGGGGATCATTATCACTTCGCGTTTATCATCGGCACAGCCGACCGCGGGTATGGGGTATGAATTAGATGCGATTGCGGCCGTTGTGGTCGGGGGAACCAGTTTGATGGGCGGCAAGGGCCGTATCATGGGGACACTGATTGGTGCGCTTATTATCGGTGTATTAAATAACGCTTTAAATTTATTAGACGTCTCATCGTACTACCAGATGATTGTTAAGGCAGTGGTAATTCTGCTTGCGGTACTGGTTGATACTAAACATAAATAAAATTTAATTTAAAAACTGCGGGGAGCAAAACGCCCTCGTTCATAACCGTAAGATAAAGAGGAATAAAAGATGAAAAAATTAACGACATTAATTTCAGCGGCTGTGATTTCAGCTTCATTTAGTGCAACTGCAATGGCGCAAGATACGCTTGCGCTGGTTGTTTCTACCTTAAATAATCCCTTTTTTGTCACCATGAAAGATGGCGCAGAAAAGAAAGCCGATGAAATGGGTTACAAATTAATTGTACTTGATTCTCAAAATGATCCGAGCAAAGAGCTCGCTAATGTTGAAGATTTGATTGTGCGCGGTGTTAAAGCAATTTTAATTAATCCGACCGATTCGGATGCGGTTTCCAATGCTATTCGCTTAGCTAATCAGGCAAAAGTACCAGTACTCACATTAGATCGTGGTGCAAACCGTGGTGAGGTAGTGGCGCATATCGCTTCTGATAATGTTGCGGGCGGAGAAATGGCGGGTAAATTTATCAGTGAAAAAATTGGTAAAAATGCACGTGTCATTCAACTTGAAGGTATCGCAGGCACATCGGCGGCACGTGAACGCGGTAAAGGGTTTATGAACGCAGTTAAAAGTGAAAAGATGGATCTGTTAGCCAGTCAGCCTGCGGATTTTGATCGTACTAAAGGTCTTAATGTAATGGAAAACATGCTTTCTTCTAAGCCTAATACGCAAGCTGTATTTGCACAAAATGATGAAATGGCATTAGGCGCTATCCGCGCGGTACAAGCCTCAGGTAAAGATATCTTAGTGGTAGGTTTTGACGGCACTAAAGACGGCATTGCCGCTGTTAAACGTGGAGTGCTGGGTGCAACTATTGCACAGCAGCCTGCCCTAATTGGCGAGATTGGTGTTGAGTCAGCAGTAAAATTCTTAAAAGGTGAAGCTGTCGATAAAAATATTCCCGTAGCGCTAATGATGGTGGTTAAATAAGTCTAACTTGCAGGGCCGGTTTTTTCCGGCTCTGTTTTCTTGAGTTAAAACCTGATAATTATTTAGAGCCGTTTGATTAGTTTTGTTGAAGGCAGTGTTAATCAATATGTTTTACTTTCACGGTTAACTACTATAAGTGGTCAATAATATGAATAAATTAGTCGTTTTAGGCAGTGTCAACGCAGATCATGTTCTGCAGGTCCCTTCTTTCCCTCGTCCTGGTGAAACATTACATGGCCGAGGTTATTCTGTTATTCCCGGCGGGAAAGGCGCAAACCAGGCCGTGGCAGCTGTACGTTTAGGAGCCGATGTTGCATTTATTGCTTGCGTGGGTGATGACAGTTTCGGTGTCAATATAAGAAAATCGTTCAGTGAAGAAGGTATGAATGTTGAAGCTGTGATGGTTGAAAAGAACAAACCGACGGGGATTGCGATGATCCAAGTTGCCGATAGCGGTGAAAACAGTATTTGTATTTCAGCTGAAGCCAATGCCTGTTTGACAGCATCTCGGCTGCAGCCTCACCACCATCTTATCGCTGATGCGCAAATGCTATTAATGCAGTTAGAAACCCCGATGGAAGCGATTATAAGCGCGGCTGAAATCGCCCGAGAAGCTCAAACCCAAGTTGTACTTAATCCGGCGCCTGCACAACCCTTAGCGGATAATTTACTTAAACTTATAGATATTATTACGCCTAATGAAACAGAAGCTGAGCAGTTAACGGGTATTAAAGTTAGCGATATGGTCTCAGCGCAACAGGCTGCGGAACAGCTGCATAGTAAGGGAATAAAGCTTGTTATGATAACGCTCGGCAGTCAAGGGGTGTGGGTCAGTGAGAATGGGAAAGGCCAACAGATAAAAGGATTCCGTGTAAAAGCGATTGATACAACGGCAGCTGGAGATACCTTTAACGGCGCACTGCTAACGCGATTATTAGAAGGTGCGGTATTAGCTGATGCCATTCGTTTCGCGCACGCCGCCGCGGCGATCACGGTCACGGGTGTCGGTGCACAGACATCGATACCCCATCGAAATGCAGTCGATAACTTTCTTCTCGCCGCAATCAATAACTGATCCACTTTAATAAGGATAATCATAATACTATGGCAACTATCAAAGATGTGGCAAAACATGCAGGCGTGTCGACTTCAACGGTAAGCCATGCTCTTAATAAAACTCGCTATGTAAGCGCAGATATTATCGAACGTGTAATGAAAGGGGTTGAAGAACTGCATTATGCACCCTCTGCATTGGCGCGCAGCTTAAAACTTAAAAACACACGTACCTTTGGCATGCTGGTAACAACATCAACCAATCCTTTTTTTGCTGAAGTAGTAAAAGGAGTGGAAAGGCGTTGTTATGAACAGGGCTATAATCTGCTTTTGTGTAATACCGAAGGTGATCTGGATCGCTTGAATTTCAATATTGATATGCTGTTACAAAAACAGGTTGATGGTTTACTACTGATGAGTGACGAGGTAGCCAGCCAGAATTTAAATATATTCGGACGTCACAAACCTGTTCCTACTGTGCTCATGGACTGTGGCGAGACAAATTTTCCCTGTGACAAAATACAGGATAACTCTTATCACGGCGGTTATTTAGCAACCCAGTATCTGATCAATAAAGGTCATTCCAAAATCGGCTGTATTAGCGGTCCACGTGACAAACAGGCAACATCAGCACGTTTCGCCGGTTATATTAAGGCCATGCAGGAAGCTAATATTGAAATTAACAAAAAGTGGCACGCCTTTGGTAATTTTGAATGTGAAGGCGGAAAGCAGGCTTTTGAAACTATTTTAGTTGCAGCTGGAGCGGACATGCCGACAGCGCTGTTTGTCTGTAATGATATGATGGCGATGGGGGTTATCAATACAGCCAATAAGCACGGCATATCCGTTCCTGATGACCTGTCGATTATTGGTTACGATGACATCAGTCTTGCTAAGTTTATCACTCCGTCGCTGACCACTATTCATCAGCCAAAATTTAATTTGGGGCAAAAAGCCTTTGATACTTTGCTGGATAAAATTCAAAGCCGTCGTGAAAAAAATGTCGAAATTAATTTAGATCCTACACTAGTGGAGCGAGACAGTGTTAAAGCGCTTAACTAAGATAAGTGGTTAAGTCGTTCACTTATCATATGATCGAGTAAACTCATTATTTTGCCTATCGTTTGATTGGTATTCACGATAGTAAGAGAATAAATTTGAGTTGTCTGAAGTGCCTATTGATTTTTTATCAAGGCAGCCAGAGTGTAAGGGGGGTCGTCTATATTACATGATGATTGAACGTTTTTTGGAAATTGCAAGCAGGAAATAGTTGCTTCTAAAAACCATCAAAGAAGACTGTGAAGTACAGCAAACTATACTCAATTACATTACATTTTAAACTGCTTTCGTTTACATTTAACATTGGATTATCAAAATTCAAATAAAATAATGTGTTTTTAGCTAACGCTCTTAACTGTAGGGAACTAGAACAAGTAGTAGTTTGCTATGCCTGATTTTTTTTAAGGAATTAATTAATGTTCAAAAACTTAAAACTTTCCGTTCAGTTAAACGCGGCATTTGCAGCCATACTGTTATTACTCTGCCTTATTTCAGCATTTGCCTATAATGGTTTAAATTCGGGTTATGGTAACTTCAAAGGTTACAGAGGCCTTGCTCAAGAGAGTAACCTAGCTGGTCGGCTACAAACAGAATCGCTTATGGCAAATTTAAGTGTCTCGGCATATTTAGGCACTCCTACGCAAGCTGTGCTTACGGAGTACAAGCAAAACTTATTCAATTTAGAAGATTCCTTAGCACAAGCGAAAAAAACCATAAAAAATTCACAAAGAGCTAAAGATATCAGCGAGGCAATTGCCCTAGTTGATGAGTATAAGAGCAGTTTCGCTGAAATTGTTAAGCTTATTGCGCATCGCGATCTGAAGGTGAAAAGCGATTTAGATCCAGCGGGGACTGCAATACGTGAACTGATGACAAGCATGTTTGACTACGCTCACGATGAGCTGCTATTTTCAGCTGAATATAATATAGCCAAAGCTGAAGAAGCGTTATTATTAGGCCATTTCTACGCCGTTAAATTTTTAGAGAATCACTCTGAGAGTGATTATAAACGGGCAAAACTGGAGTTAGGAACAAATCTAACGGATGAAAGAGAGGCTTTAAGAAAGGTGATGACCTCCGCTCAAGGCAATAAATTTTTGGATCAATGGGACCAATACCATGAAACTTACCTAAACGCGCTTGATGAAATTTACAGCACCATTATTAAACGCAACAATCATATTAATACTCTTAATCGAATTGGGTCTGTTTTTGCGGGAAAAATTGCAGATGTGGGGATTTCAGTAAAAGGAGAACAGGATTTATTAGGGGAGCAAGCGCAAAAGGATGCTGAAAATTCAGTTTCATTTGTAACATGGGTTTCGCTTATCAGTGTACTCATTGGCATCGTTATGTCATGGTTAATTGCTAAAGTTATTAAAAAGCCGATTGGTGGGGAACCCCGAGAAATAGCCCGCATCACAGAAACAATCGCGACAGGAGATCTAACCTATGATTTCTCTGATACGAGTAACTCCACTGGTATTTACCTTTCCGTTTCAGAGATGGCGGCAAACCTAAAAGAATTAATTCGGGGGATTGCAAACACTGGGGACGGCATTGCCAGTAGTGCAAATCAAGCTTCTGCGGTATCACAACAAACAAGTAAGGCTGCCATTGAGCAGAAAGAACTTACAACTCAAGTTGCCACTGCTATTAATGAAATGTCCTACAGTATTCAAGAAGTTGTAAAACTCGCTTCAAAGTCTTCCGAAGCCACGCAAGATGCTAAAAACAAAGCTCAAAATGGTAAAGATATCGTTGATGAAACTATTGCTTCTATTCAAAATCTAGCGCAACGAGTTGAGCAATCAGTTGCTACTATTAAATCATTAGAAAAAAAATCTATTGATATTGGTTCCGTCGTAGAGGTGATACAAGGGATTTCAGAGCAAACTAATTTATTGGCTTTAAATGCAGCGATAGAAGCTGCTCGTGCTGGAGAACAAGGCCGAGGTTTTGCTGTGGTTGCAGATGAAGTTAGGAACCTAGCGCAGCGAACTCAAGTGTCAACTAGCGAAATACAGGATATGATCCAAGTCCTACAATTAGGCACCAGTGACGCGGTGAAAGTTATGAATGAAAGTCAAACTCAAGCTCAGGATACCGTGGTTAAGTCTCAAATGACGGGTGAAGCACTTGATAGTATTGTTGAGACGATTACGCATATTAATGATATGAATACGCAAGTTGCAGCTGCCGTTGAAGAACAGTCGGTGGTGGCTGAAGAAGTAAATAATAATATAACGGCGATTAATGAGTCGGCAGAACTTACCGCGGAAGGGGCTAATGATACTTCGCAGGCGAGCCTGCAGCTAATGCAGCTGGCAGAAAAATTACAAAAACTAGTAGGGGGATTTAAAATTAGTTGATTTGAACGCCACCATGTTAGATAAATAAAAAGCCAGTTATGCATTGACATAACTGGCTTTTTTGGGCTATTAGCTTTCCACTTAAGCTTGCTGATATCTCTTACTGCACCTTTATCTGCTGTTTTTATTCACCGCCATTTCAATGGCGCAAATAAAGGTGAACGTATCGGTTTTTACTTAAGCTTGCTGATATCTCTTACTGCACCTTTATCTGCTGTTTTTATTCACAGCCATTTCAATGGCGCAAATAAAGGTGAACG
>NZ_JAHNZV010000082.1 GCF_022267535.1 Psychromonas antarctica | reverse complement strand
TAATAAAGAATTAAAGTAAGCGGGCTGAAGCCCGCGCCCCAAAAAATAAGCCTGTGCCAGCATGGTTGCGCAATTTTTTCTGTGCGTTTATTCAACACGTTCCGTCGATTCAAAAGAACTACACCCATTTTATTTCCTACTATTTATGCTTAGCCTTCCAAAATAAGGTTAATAATTATCTTAATTTGTCCGAAATTTCCCATTCTAGTAAACACGCAGTAAGTCGTGGCTCGCCTAACAATTATTCATTGAAGTTGGAATGAAAAGATTTACCGCTATTATTAATGATCGATGCACAACAGTTAGCGTCAAAAACGCAGTGATGATAAGATCTATTGCAAAGCTCGTTGTGGCATAGGTCTGCCCAAAACGTTTCAATGATCGATAAAAATCTTATACCCAAGCGTCCCCAATATCCAGGAATCAGCATATTGAGGTGGCTTGGGTATAATTGACCCTCATTTTATTTTTTATAAAGTAGGCCGTATAATAGCAAACATAAAAGCCCACCCTATCACCGACAATCGAGTAAATAATGGAAGCCGAACTACTAGAAATTCAAGATTTTATTAGCCAATATGCCCCTTTTAACCAGCTTCCAGAGGAAGCGTTACGCGATGTGGCACAAAGTGTCGAAATATCCTATTACCGAGCAGGCAGCGTAATTATTGATTTTAATAATGACAAAATCAATGAGCTGTTTATGATCCGAAGTGGTGTGGTAGAGCTCTATCGCCGTAAAGGTGAGCTGTATAATCGTCTCGATCAGGGCAAGCTATTCGGGCAGATGGGCTTACTGACCAATAATAAAGTCCTTTTCCCAGCCAAAGCAGTAAAAGATACACTTCTATATTGTATTCCTGAGTCTATTTTCCATGACTTTTGTGAGCGTTATGAGACTTTTGCAGACTTTGTTGAGGTCGAAGATAGCACCCGTTTAAAACAGGCTGTCGAAAGTAAAAGTGATGATGCCAACGCACTAACCACCTCTAAAGTAAAGACGCTACTTACCAGAGACGTACTGATGCTGCCTAGCAGTAGTTCCATTAAGTCTGTGGCTCAAATAATGGCGGAAGAAAATATCTCCGCGGTACTGATTAATGATCCCGAGATGGAGGATGACCAGGGGAGCAGTTTTGTGGGCATTATTACGGAGCACGACCTCTGCGTAAAAGTTATCGCATCAGGGTTAAGTGTTGATAATCCGGTTTCACAGGTGATGTCAACAGAGCTCATATCGTTGGATCATAACGCCTATATTTTCGAAGCGATGCTGATCATGCTGCGTAACAATGTGCACCATCTTCCGATCCTTAAAAATAAACAACCGATTGGCTTGATTGAAGTCGCTGATATTATTCGCTATGAATCGCAAAATAGCCTGTTATTTGTAAGCAGTATTTTTCAACAGCAAAGTACCGAAGACTTAGTCTTACTCTCTGCACAATTAAAAGACTGCTTTGTACGTATGGTCAACGAGGATGCTAACTCTCATATGGTAGGACGAGCCATGTCTGAAATCGGCCGTAACTTTAAGCAACGTTTGCTTGAATTAGCGGAAGAGAAGTTTGGCCCCCCACCCGTCCCTTATTGCTTTTTAGCACTGGGTTCGATGGCGCGAGATGAGCAGCTGATAGTGACTGATCAGGATAATGCTATTATTCTCGATAACAGCTATCAAGAGAGTCAACATAACGATTACTTTGCAAAATTGGCCGAGTTTGTTTGTGATGGACTAGCGGCTTGCGGTTACACCTACTGTACTGGAAATATTATGGCGACCAATCCAGAATGGCGTAAAACCCAGTCACAGTGGGAAGATTGCTTCTCCGACTGGATAGATGATCCAAGCCCACAAGCGTTACTAAACGCTTCTATTTTCTTTGATATTATTGGGGTTTATGGTCGCGTAAAATGGGCAGAACAGCTCTATGCCTTTATGCTGCGCAGAGCCAAAAAGAATAATCGCTTTTTAGCCTGTTTAGCACGTAATGCACTTAACCGTACACCACCACTGGGATTCTTTAAAAGTTTTGTAATGGAAAAAGACGGCGGTCATAAAAACTCAATCAATTTAAAACGTCGTGGCACCGCCCCCTTAGCAGATCTAATCCGAGTGCATGCCCTTGCCATCGGCTCCCAAGCACAAAATTCATTTGAGCGCTTAGAAGATATTATCGAAGCCGGTATTCTACCGAAATCTAAAGGTGAAGATCTGCAACATGCAATGGAGCTTATCTCCCTAGTGCGGCTACGCCATCAAGCATTAGATGTTGAGTCTAATATTGAACCGGATAATAAGGTTGAACCAAAAAATATGTCTGATTTTGAACGACGTAATCTAAAAGATGCTTTTTTAGTCTTAAGTAATGCACAGAATTTTTTGAAATATCGTTATAACGTCAATCAACTTAAGGGCTAATAAATGCGTCATATCAGAGATAAAGAGATCTTAAACTGGTCCGCTTTTTTGCAATTACAAACGCAGAAAAGTAAAGACTTACGCTTGCAAAATTTTTATAAAAGCGGTACTTATCAAGATGATACGCCACTAAGTGAGATCGATTTTGTTGCGCTTGACTTTGAAACAACGGGGCTAGACTCAGCGCAAAATAGCATTATTAGTATCGGCTTAGTGCCCTTTAATTTGCAACGTATATTTTGTGGAAAAGCCAAACAGTGGTACATCAACCCACAAGATAATTTACAAGAAAACTCTATTATTATTCACGGTATCACCCACTCAGACTTAAAACATGCGCCTGATCTGCTGCGTGTTTTAGAACAACTTTTAGATGAGTTGGCAGGGAAAGTGGTCGTGGTACATTACCGCCGCATTGAGCGAGATTTTTTAGATCGTAATTTACGTGCGCTGATTAATGAAGGAATTCTCTTTCCAGTTATCGATACCATGCAGATTGAGGCTAAATTACAACGAACAAGGTCACATAAGTTCCTTAATTGGCTCAAGGGAAGGCGTTCTGAATCAATTCGCCTCGCTAATAGTCGCTTACGTTACAATTTACCCGCTTACCCGCCTCACGATGCATTAACGGATGCCATTGCAACCGCGGAATTATTTCAGGCTCAGGTAAAACACCATTTCACTGCAGACACTAAAATCGCCAAACTATGGGTATAAAACACCCAATCCACTCATTTTATATTGGTTTGTGCTTGTTAAATGAAGGCGATAAACGCACATAATATTGGCGCTTTCCTTCACCTTTGCTGCGCCTAAAGAAATGCTCTAATCATGGAATTGCTATAAAAAAAGCCGAGCGATTAATAATCGCTCGGCTTTAAATAACAGTTAGCATAATGCTATGATTTATTATGTTTTTCTGTTCTCATTCCCATGACCAAGCTGACACACATTATTAATAAAATAATGGTAAAGGGTAAGCCTGTTGAAATAGTACCTGCTTGTAGTGCTTGAATTGCATCAGTTCCACCAACCCAGAGCAAAGCACCTGCAATAGCCCCTTCTGTTAACGCCCAAAAAATACGTTGTGGAATAGGCGCATCCAGTTTGCCACCTGCGGTAATACTATCAATAACCAATGAACCTGAATCTGAAGAAGTTATAAAGAAAACCAACACCAGTAATACAGCAAGCATTGATAATAGATTACCAAAAGGTAATGCATCAAACATTTGGAACATGGCAAGCGGTACGTCCGTTAAACCTTGGCTTCCCAATGTACCGATATGATTAGCAACCTGATCGATAGCAATACCGCCAAATACTGACATCCAGACAACAGTCACTAGCGTTGGTACAATCAATACAGCCGTAATAAATTCACGTACAGTACGTCCACGTGAAATACGCGCGATAAACATCCCTACAAATGGCGACCATGAAATCCACCAAGCCCAATAAAATACAGTCCAACCGTGCATCCAAGCTTCATCTTCACGACCGATTGGATTACTTAGTGGAATAATATTTTTAATATAGCCCATCACCGTTGTAGGAATGGTTCCCATAGAGATGGCGAAAGTAACCAATGCAACAAATACAACCAATGCGAGTGCAAGTAACATATTGATATTACTTATTACTTTAACCCCACCTTCAATGCCTCGTACAACTGAAACAACAGCAAGCAGAGTCACAACGACAATAATGGTGATTTGCAACGGCAGACCGGCCTCAATACCAAATACATGGTGAAAACCACTTGCCGCTTGTTGCGCGCCTAAACCTAATGAAGTTGCCAAACCAAATAGCGTTGCTAATACAGCAAGAATATCGACAATATGTCCCGGCCATCCCCAAGTGCGATCCCCTAAAATAGGGTAAAAAACAGATCGCATTGAAAGTGGCAAGCCTTTGTTATAGGCAAAAAATGCTAATGATAAAGCAACAACGCCATAAATAGCCCAAGGATGTAGACCCCAATGGAACATAGTTGCCCCGAGAGCAAGCTCGGCAGCTTCCGGCGTATTAGCGAGCACATTAAGTGGCGTTTCATACCAGCCAGTATAATAAGCAACGGGCTCTGCTACCCCCCAAAACATTAAACCAATTCCCATCCCAGCAGCAAACAGCATTGCTATCCAAGAAAGGTTTGAGTAATCAGGCTTTGCATCATCACCACCTAAACGAATTTTTCCGTAAGGCGAAACAACTAATACTAAGCAAAAGACCACAAAAATATTTGCAGACCACATAAACAAGCTATCGAATGAGCCTATAATTTGCCATTTTAAACCATCTAAAAACGCTTTTGATGTTTGCGGATCAATCACTAAAATAGTAATTAAAAAAATACCAATTAAACCCGCACTAACACCAAAGACAGAGTTATGTATATCAAAACCCCATTTCTGAATATTATCTTGCCCGACAGTATAATCGGTATTATCTATACTGTATTTATCCTTATTTAAGCTCATAAGCCCTCATTTAGAGCAATTAGCTCTTTTTTTTATTGTTATCTATCTATTTATCGATCTATTGGTTTATCTATTTATCTATCACAAGGGATTGTAGCAACATAATCTACAAATTTCAGCTACTGTTGATAATACAATAATTAACGCTGTGCACGGCTTAAATAATGGGATAACGCATTACAAAGGGCATAATCAGATGGGTTGGGAATTAGTTAATTTAATGGCTAGAGCGCTTATATTAATAGTAATGCATTTAAAATGAGCTTGTTGGCAATGCTCGAGTCATAATTCTAAAGTTAATAATGCCAGTTTTTTTAAAGGCCCTATTATTTCGACCATCACTCTGTTTAACTCTTTGTTGATATTAGGATTGTAATTATTTTAAACTTTCATAACACTTTGTAATTTAAAAGAATACACAGTCTCCAATGATAAAATAGGATAACGCATTTTTTATTAACTATACGCGACTTGAAAAGCGCTTAGAAGAAACTAAGCTCTAAAGTATCTGATCTTTGTATTTCCTATCTATCATCTCACGTCTCAGGAGCTCGAGCTCTGCAGGGGGATATTATGAATACTCATAGTTTGACGATTACCGATAACAGAACTGGTAAGAGTTATGATATCTCGATTCAATACGGCACCTATCCCAATTATGGTGCTAGTATTAATGCGATTGATCTCCGCCAGATAAAAACAACAAAGGAAGATTTCGGTCTGTTGACCTATGATCCCGGCTATACCAACACAGCCTCATGCAAGAGTGATGTGACCTTTCTCGATGGCGAAGAGGGCATTCTTCGCTATCGAGGGTATCCCATTGAACAGTTAGCAGAAAAAAGCACTTATTTGGAAACAGCATATCTGCTCTTACATGGCGAACTACCCAATGTGGAGCAATTGCAAAACTGGCGCCAGCACATCTGCGAGCATACTTTTATACATGAGAATATTAAAAAGCTAATTGACAATTTTCAGTATGATGCGCACCCGATGGGAATATTAGTGGGTAGCGTCGGTGCAATGTCAACTTTCTATCCTGAAGCTAAGAATATTCAGGATCACGCTTGCAGATATCAACAAATTTGTCGTTTGATCGGCAAAATGCCAACCCTTGCCGCCTTTGCTTACCGCCATAGTCGTGGTTTACCCTACGCATATCCGGATGAAAAATTATCATATATCGGTAATTTCATGAGTATGCTTTGGAAAGGCAGTGAATCAAAATATCAACCGGATCCGGTTTTGGAAAAAGCCATTGATGTGCTGTTTATTCTGCATGCGGATCACGAACAAAATTGCAGCACCAGTTCAATGCGCATGGTAGCAAGTTCCTATTCAGATCCCCTATCTGCTATATCGGCTGCGATTGCCGCACTGTATGGGCCTCGACATGGCGGGGCCAACGAAGCCGTATTACAGATGTTAAAGGAGATAGGATCTGTCGATAACGTACCTAACTTTATTAAATCGGTAAAATCAGGGGAAGCAGGAAGATTGATGGGATTCGGTCATCGAGTTTATAAGAGTTATGATCCTCGCGCGAAGATTTGTAAACAGTTAGCACGAGAGGTTTTCGCCGTCACGGGGGCGAATCCGCTCATTGATATTGCCTTGGAACTAGAGCGCATTGCCCTGCAAGATGACTATTTTATTTCCCGTCAGCTCTACCCTAATGTGGATTTCTATTCTGGATTGATTTATCAAGCAATGGGTTTTCCTGTGGGTATGTTCCCCGTCTTGTTTGCGATTGCTCGAACTGCAGGGTGGGTTGCACAATGGCAGGAGTTTTTACTGGATCCAGATAATAAGATAGCGCGTCCAAGGCAAATCTACTGCGGTCACGAGCAGCGCGATTATGTTCCCCTAGACAAACGCGAATAGGATACAACAGTCAAAGATTCGATCGTAAATAGAGACCACGCTGTTTTGCCATATTCGAGGTGAATTTTATGCCAAATGAAAATAATCAAGATATCCCTAACGATCCTTGGAAGCATGGTGATCGCTCCTCTAATGAATTAAATCAAAGTATTAGGAAGGGATATTTTCGCTTTAAAGAATTTCTACCGACTGGTCCGGCTGGAATTCCCCTGTTTTTCTTTTATTTTATTTTTCTTTTATTGCTTGCCATAAGCACTTGGTCCGCTATTTATACGATTCCAAGTGATTCTGTTGCAGTTGTACAGCGATTTGGAAAATACTTGAAAGAAGTGCCTCCCGGCCTGCATTTTAAAATCCCTTTAGGCGTTGACCGCGCAACCCTTGTGCCAGTCAAACGGCAACTAAAACAGGAATTTGGTTTTATGACCCCTGGGGCAACCGATCCATATCAAAGTCCTATTGCTCGTGATCGTGAGCGCGAAACACAAATGGTGACGGGGGATTTGAATGCCGCACTTGTAGAGTGGGTCGTTCAATATAGGATTGCCGATCCTGTTAAGTTTTTATTTGAAGTTCGCCAGCCAAGTGCAACGCTGCGCTCGGTTTCGGAGTCTGTGATGCGCGAAGTGGTCGGCGATCGTACTGTTGATGAAGTGATCACCATAGGCCGTCAGGAGATCGAATATGAAACACTGATAAAAATGCAGGCACTTACCCGCAAATACGAAATGGGAATCAGTATTGATCAAGTGCAACTGAAGAATATTAATCCGCCCAAACCGGTTCAAGAATCATTTAACGAGGTCAATCAGGCGCAGCAGGAAAAGGAAAAATTGATTAATGAAGCGCGCCGTGATTATAACAAAGTGATTCCGCTAGCGCTGGGAGAAAAAGATCAGCGCATCCGCGAAGCTGATGGTTATCGCCTTAAAAGGATCAATGAAGCACAAGGGGATGTGGCGCGATTTAATGCCCTGTTAACTGAATATACAAAAGCGCCGGAAGTGACTCGCAGGCGTATTTACATAGAGACCATGCAGGACGTGCTGCCAAAGATACGCTCCAAAATAATTATCGATCAACAAGCCCCAAATATTCTACCTTGGTTGGATATTAATGCGAGTCAGGGAGAGCGACCATGAAATCAATTAATAAAGCCATTACATTGTTTGTGATCGCCTCCTTTATTGTCATCTTACAAGGCGCACTGTATACAGTTGGAGAAATAGAACAGGTGATTATTACCCAATTTGGCAAACCCGTCGGCGAGCCTGTCACCGACGCTGGATTGAAATTAAAAATTCCTTTTATACAAGAGGTTAATAGTATTGATAAGAGGGTATTGGGCTGGGATGGCGAGCCTTCGGATATGCCGACCAAGGATAAGCTCTATATCTCGGTGGATCTCTTTGCCCGCTGGCGTATCACTGATCCACTACAGTATTTTCTGCGCTTGCGCGATGAGCGCAGTGCCCAATCACGGTTAGACGATATCCTTGGCAGCGAAACCCGCAACGCCATCGCAAAACATGAACTGATCGAGATTATCCGTACCACAAAAGACCGAGACCCCTTACGTGATGATCTGCTGACTGACGCCGAGCGCGCTTTGAAAATGGGGGCGTTGGTTCCCATTCAAAAAGGCCGCAAACTGGTTGAGCAAGAAATATTCAGTGCCGCTGCAGAGAAAGTCCAAGTATTTGGTATCGAGCTGCTGGATATTCGCTTTAAACGTATTAATTACAACGCCAGTGTGCGCCCCAAAATTTATGATCGCATGATCAGTGAACGGCGTCAGATTGCCGAGCGTTTTCTTTCCGAAGGCAAAGGGGAAGCGGCGCGCATTAGGGGGAATCGATTACGCGATTTAAACAAAATTCAGTCGGAAGCTTACCGGCAGGTGGAGGAGATCCGCGGAGTGGCTGATGCGAAAGCAACCGAAATTTACGCTCAAAGTTATAACCAAAGTCCAGAAGCGGTTAACTTGTATGAATTTACACGCACTATGCAGGCATATCCAAGCATCATTTCCAACAACACAACACTGATATTGTCCAGTGACAGCGAGCTGTTTAAATTTTTCAAGAATATTAATGCAGATAAAATGATACCCGGGCAAGATGCCAACAGTAATTGATAGAAGCCCCCTTTTTTTTACGCGAAAATCAGCTTTTCCTAAGGGCATCGTTGCGAGCTTAGGAATACTAAAATAAGGACAAAATATGATACCCAAAAATGAAGTTGAATGGCGCGAAAGGTATCTTGATACGCTTTCCTGCGCAATCGGCAAACGACGTTATTGGTCGCTCCCTAAGCTTGCTGAAGATTTTCAATTTACCTTGAGTGAACAACCTCTGGTAACGCGACTATTTATGGAGAACGTGCAGCGCCATTATGCAGGAGAAAACGCGACACCTTTGCTCATTAAAGCATTGTGCGCAGGATCAGATCAAGATTTGCCACTCTCCTATTACCCGAGCCGAGTATTAATGCAGGATTATACAGGGGTTCCCGCTATTGCTGATTTGGCTGCGATGCGCGACGCTGTTGCCGAGGCAGGTGGCGATCCACAAAAGATTAATCCAAGTTGTCCGGTTGATCTCGTTATTGATCACTCAGTGATTGTTGATCAAGCCGGAGATAAAGGCGCATTATCCCATAACCGAAAAATGGAGATGACGCGCAATCAGGAGCGCTATCAATTTTTAAAATGGGCACAACAGTCCTTTGATAATTTAACTGTCGTGCCTCCCGGACGAGGTATCTGCCATCAAGTTAATCTTGAATACTTTGCGCAGGTAGTCCGCGATGATGCGGGGACGCTAATTCCAGACACCCTAGTTGGCACCGATAGCCACACCACTATGATCAACGGATTGGGAGTACTTGGCTGGGGAGTCGGTGGTATTGAGGCGGAGGCCGTCATGTTAGGGCAGCCACTAAGTTTAAATTTACCACAAATTGTCGGTGTTAAATTAGATGGTGAACTACCGCTAGGTACAACGGCGACAGATTTGGTATTAACCGTCACCCAAAGATTAAGAAAGCACGGCGTGGTGGGAAAATTCGTTGAATTTTATGGCCCGGGGATAAGTAAGTTAAGCGTTGCCGACAGAGCTACGATTGCCAATATGGCACCAGAGTATGGTGCGACCTGCGGTTTATTTCCGATTGATGAGCGAGTTCTCGACTACCTGCAATTAACCAATCGTCCCGATCATATTATTGAACAGGTGCGTGCTTATGCCATGGCGCAGGGACTTTGGCATGATGAGACTATGCCAGACCCTATCTATGCTGAAAATATTGCTATTAATCTAAGCGATATCGAATCTTCGCTAGCCGGCCCTCGGCGACCACAAGACCGCTTAGTGTTATCTGCTATTAAAGCTAAAACTCAGGAAGAAATTGAATTACTTGGCCATCAATATCCGCCTGCCAAAGAGAGTAAACTAAGCGACGGTGATGTCGTTATTGCTGCAATAACCTCCTGTACCAACACCTCCAATCCCCATGTTATGTTACAGGCTGGCCTGCTAGCGAAAGCAGCGGTTGAAAAGGGGTTGTTGGTGCAACCTCATGTTAAAACGTCCTTGGCTCCGGGCTCGCAGGTAGTCGCCCGTTACCTCGATGATGCAGGGCTACAACCCTATCTAGATCAATTGGGATTTCAGCGTGTGGGATTCGGTTGTACCACCTGTATCGGTAATTCGGGTCCACTAAACAACAACCTAGAGAGATTGATTGAAGCCCAGCAGTTAAGTGTCTCAGCAGTGCTTTCCGGCAATCGAAATTTTGAGGGCCGTATTCATCCCTCGGTGCGCCTCAACTGGCTTGCTTCACCGCCGCTAGTGGTCGCTTTTGCTCTGGTAGGTCATACCCGCATTGATCTTGACAGTGAACCTTTGGGTCAGGATAAAAACGGTGATCCCGTATTTTTACGGGATATTTGGCCAAGTGAAGATTTAATGGCAGAGGCTCTAAAGCAGGTAACACGCACGCTTTATAAAGCGTCCTATCAAAATATGCAAATAGGAGATCAAGCATGGGAAGATTTAGCGGTGGAAAAATCTGTTTGTTATCCGTGGAATGAGCGCTCAACCTATATTCGTAAACCGCCTTTTTTTGATCTCCAAGCGCGGCCACCAGTGAGTGCTTTATCTGCGCAGATACTGGCCGTTTTAGGAGATTCCATTACCACGGATCATATATCTCCCGCCGGACAAATTAGCCAAGAGAGTCCAGCCGGAGCGTATTTAATTGATAAACAAGTAAAACCAGAAGCGTTTAATAGTTATGGGGCGCGCCGTGGCAACCATGAGGTAATGGTGCGCGGCACCTTTGCAAATAAACGCATTAAAAACAAGATGGTGGAACCACATGAAGGTGGCTTTACGCGGGTTTTCGGCGAAAATGCTCAATCAGAAACGATCTTACCAATTTATGATGCCAGCCAATATTATCAACAGCGAGAGATTCCCTTAGTGATCTTTGCCGGCAAAGAATACGGCAGCGGATCAAGCCGTGACTGGGCCGCAAAAGGTTGTCTGCTGCTCAATGTAAAGGCGGTGATCGCTGAATCATATGAGCGCATTCATCGTAGCAATCTAGTCGGTATGGGGATTTTACCGCTGCAACTCCCAGCCAACGTGACGGTTGATGAACTGCAGTTGGTTGGTGATGAAGCCATTATTCTCGAATGGGAGGGTCAGTTAACACCAGGACAGCCACTAACACTAATTATTAGTCCTTCGACAGGCGAACCGCAAAGTGTGTCCGTGCTGCTTAGAATTGAAAACCAGCGCGAACTTGATTATTTTCTTGCCGGTGGCGTATTACCCTACGTGGCTAAGCAGTATACGCAAACACCTTGAATCTCAGGAAAGTGCATTAGCGAGAAATTTAATAGGCAGAGTGATGACAGATAAAAACAAAAACAGCAATGAGCGCTGCGAGAATAATAGTTCAGCACATTTTTACGATAGTAATACAGGTGATAGTGTTGCTGAAGTTGCAATTCCTGATGCGCCGCTCTGGGGATCGCAAACACAGCTCTCACTAGACCATTTTAAAATTGGTAGGCAGCGTTTTAGGCCCTGTTTCATCGCCGCGTTGCTGCAGATTAAACGAGCCTGTGCGCAAGTTAACAAAGCAGAACGGTTGTTGGACGATCAACGCTGCGGAGCGATCCTATTCGCTTGTGATGAGCTTCTGTCGGGAAAACAATGGCAGCATTTCCCCTTACATATCTGGCAAACGGGCTCTGGCACGCAGACCAATATGAATGTCAATGAAGTGGTCAGTTCATTGGCCAAAACCTACCTTGATAAAAATTCACAGAAACCAATAAACATACACCCTAATGATCACGTCAATATGTCACAGTCCACTAATGATGTATTTCCAAGCGCAATGCATATTGCAGTGGCAGCGCTGACTGATCAGCAATTATTTCCTGCTATTAAGCAACTGGACGCTGAGTTAGCAGAAAAACAGCAGCTTTTTGAAGCCCACTATTGTGTTGGCCGTACCCATCTGATGGATGCACTGCCCTTAACCGTCGGAGCTATTTTATCCGCATTTCGTGCACAATTAGCGGCGGCAGAAGCAGCGCTTATCGACAGTCTCGTGGGTGTTTATCAATTGGCAATCGGGGGAACCGCAGTCGGCAGTGGTCGCAATGCACCAGCGGAATTTGCGCAAAAAGTTTGTAAGCATTTAATCCTTCACTATGGACTGCCCTTTGCTGGGCATCATAACCTCTTTGCTGCGGTTTCCGGTGAAGATGCGATGCTCCGTTATAGTGCCTCCCTTAAGCAGCTTGCCAGCGTTTTATTTAAGATAGCCAATGATTTCCGCTTACTCGGCAGCGGTCCGCGCTGCGGTATTAATGAATGGTTGCTGCCTGCTAATGAAGCGGGTAGTTCCATCATGCCCGGTAAGGTTAATCCGACTCAGTGTGAGGCGCTGAGCATGGTTTGCCTGCAGGTGTTCGGCAATGATTTAACGGTATCTATAGCAGCATCACAGGGGCAGCTGCAGCTCAATGTTTATCGTCCGGTGATTATTCATAATGTATTGGAAAGTATCGAATTGTTATCTGATGCAATGACCTCTTTTGGCGAACACTGTGTAAACGGGCTGGCTTTAAATGAAACGCAGATCAAAAACAATATGGCGCGTAATTTATCGGCAATAACGGTATTGGCGCCGCAGCTTGGTTACGATATTGCGGCGAAGATTGTACATCAAGCCGTGCACATGAATCTCTCATTGGGAGAAGCGGCCGAGCACCTTGGACTTTATAGCCGCGCTGAGTTTGATGTCTTGCTGCAAGAGCAACTAGAAGATTGAACAGATAATTTAAACTTACAACAGCGCTGATGGTGATAAACCGAGCAATTCAGGGCGAGCTTAATGCCTCCGCGCAGAGCATCTCTTATTACAGTAACAAATAGCGTGAACAAGCGGCTTGTTACTGTGATCTTTTTTAATTACTTGGATTCAAATAATAAGTGCATAACTTGAATAGGTAGAAAAAACGGTCAGCTGAATATATGCTAATCGCTTTTTCTCCGGCAAGAGATGCAACAATGAAAACATATAAACAACTGACCTATGAA
>NZ_JAHNZV010000081.1 GCF_022267535.1 Psychromonas antarctica | reverse complement strand
CAATTAGAGTGGGCAGGTCAATATATTTCTTCTGATAATTGTCAATACAAGGTAATAAAATGTAAAGCAGGTAATAAAACGTAACAAATGTATATTTACCTTGTTTTTTTTAAATATCTATTAAACGTTCTTAACAAAAAAGGTGCGTTAGGCACCTTTATTTGATTTATTTTCTTTTTTTATTATGCAAATTCACTACCATCAAAAACACCGGCAAATAGTGCGGTCGATAAATAACGCTCACCAGAACTTGGTAGGATAACGACTATTTTTTTATCTTTGTATTGTGCCTCTTCGGCTAAACGAGCGGCTGCGAAAACGGCAGCACCGGATGAAATGCCGGCTAAAATCCCTTCCTCTTCCATTAAACGACGAGCCATTTTTATGGCATCTTCATTACTCACCTGTTCTACTCGATCAATTAAAGAGAGATCTAAGTTTTTAGGAATAAAACCTGCGCCAATACCTTGAATTTTGTGTGGACCTGGTTTAATTTCTTCACCTGCTAGGGATTGCGTGATGACGGGGGATTCAGTGGGCTCAACAGCAACAGTAATAATTGCCTTTCCCTGTGTTTGCTTTATATAACGACTGACCCCTGTGATAGTGCCTCCCGTGCCAACTCCAGCAACAAACACATCAATATCACCGTCTGTATCATTCCAAATTTCAGGGCCTGTAGTTTTTTCGTGAATCTCTGGATTGGCCGGATTATCAAACTGTCTAAGTACTAAGTATTTACCTGGCTCAGACAGTGCCAGTTGTTCAGCTTTATTGATTGCCCCCTTCATACCAAGAGCGCCGTCAGTTAATATTAAGTTTGCGCCTAATGCCTTAAGTAATTTGCGACGTTCAACACTCATCGTACTAGGCATTGTAAGTGTTATTTTATATCCACGAGCGGCGGCAACAAAAGCAAGTGCAATCCCGGTATTGCCACTTGTCGCTTCAACCAATTCCACGTCTTTGGTTAGCGTTCCTTTTTTTTCAGCATCCCAAATCATATTCGCTCCAATTCGGCATTTAACACTGAAGCTGGGATTACGACTTTCTACTTTTGCAAAAACATTACCAGAAGTGACATTATTTAAACGAACAAGTGGGGTATTGCCAATAGTTTGTGAATTATCATTGAATATTTTACTCATGGTATTTCCTCTGATTTATTTATTTAAGTTTTATGCATTAAGGATAACGGAAGTGTAAAATTACGAAAGTAAAATTTTGTTATACTATATGTAGTTTAGTGATATAGCTAAGGTAGCTTGGGAAGGTTTACTTAACCCAGCCTCTGAAGGAGGAATTAGATGAATGAAAACATAAGGGCGCCAGTTTTTTAAAACTTTTGTTGAAAACCTATTAATGCGGTACTTCCGCCGTAACCAGGCATTTTTCCATTTGAGATAATAAACTTTAAATTACTCGCTCGACTGGTATTAAAACTAAATCCTGCACCCAATGATAATTGACTGTTATATAAATCAAATTGCTCAAAATTAGCGATGTAATTATATAGCGCATGATCAGCCGATAAATTACTTAAGTATTGTGTTGACGAATTAGAAAAATTCCCATACAACTCCAACTGAAACCCTTGTTGGTTTGGTGATATTAGAGGCAATGAGAATAGTTCGTAATGTGAGTTATCGGTAAAGGTACTATCGGTAATCGAAGTTTTAAAGGTCAATTTATGGTAAAAGGATGAGAAAATACTATCTAGATAGCGGTAACTTGCTTCTGGGATTTTCGCCATAGAGCTAAAATCAAGCGAAAACCCATCTCTATTTTTAGCTTTCTTATAGATACTTTTTTGATATTGCACTTGTAGTGAATTCGTTGGAACTTGAGCAGCAACGCAGTAGGTTGATCCCATACAATAGATGAGGGAAACCGCTATTTTTTTTAACATTACATTCCCCCCCCAATTAAAACCACATGTTTATTAAGTGTTAAATACTACACTGAGCATATAATTAAAGACAGGCTAAAAACTGTAAATAATTGTGTAATTGTTTTAATAATTCTATTTTTGCGGGGTTGCTCCGATATTCAAGCGCTAGCGCATCAAGCTTTTCGATATAAGTTTGGCTATGTTCAAGCAAATATGCCTGACGGTGTCGTGTCCATTTGTCCTGCTCTTCCGATGTTAACGAGTGAGCCCCATTTCTGGCTCGGTAATGCCATAAAAGGGTATCTAGTCGTTTATCTGTAAATTTAAAATTGGCATCTGCCAACTCCTCCCATGTACTAGCACTTATCTGATTAATAAGTGTTTTATCTGCATTCGAAAAGAATCCTCCCGTATATAGCATTTCTTCTACACTTTTAGCGACTACGTTTTTTGTTTCCTCAGCAAAGACCATCTGACATTTTTGGGCAATGCCAGTGTTGCTTTTTAAAAATTCTAATGACGCTCTGCATTGCGAACGATTAATTCCTAATTCGTCTGCTCGCGCTTCTGTTAATGTTTTTGCTGGCGCGATAATCGGGCACTTATTAATGTGAACCAATTTAATAGCAGGGCGGTCAATACCTTCAGGTAAATCAATTGTCGGTGTATATAGATACTGACGGATTTCCTCGACCGACAGTGTTTCTAGCGCACTCAAGTCTTTATTTAAATCTACGACAATAATCGCATTTTTGTTAAGTGGATGTTCCGCGAGGGGAAGCACATAAGAAACGCAGCCCTGCTGTGCAGGGAACATCCCCGAGATATGTACTAGGGGGGTGTAACTGCCAATTTTTAGTGCACTAAGTACATGCGCTTTTTTACGCAAATTGAAGCAATATTCATATAGCTTTGGGTGTGTATTTTTAATTAGCTTTGCCATTGCTATGGTTGCGTAGACATCCGACATCGCATCATGCGCCTGAGAATGTGCTAAACCATTCGCTTTTGTTAACAACTCTAAACGGAATGAGGGTATGTCGTTTTCGTCAACGGGCCAATTGATACCTTCAGGACGTAATGCATAACAGGCACGAACCAGATCTATAATGTCCCAGCGGGAACAACCATTTTGCCATTCACGTTGGTAGGGATCATAAAAGTTTCTGTATAAAGTAAAACGTGTTACTTCGTCATCAAAACGAATATTATTGTATCCCAGCACACAGGTATCTGCTTGGCTAAATTGTGTATTAATGCGTTTGATGAATTCATTTTCAAATAGCCCTTGTTGTAATGCCTGTTGTGGGGTTATACCGGTTATTAAACACGCTTCAGGGTTAGGTAAATAATCGTCAGGTGGGCGGCAGAACCATTCATTGGGCTCAGAAATGATATTGAAATCTAAATCGGTACGAATGGCAGCAAATTGAGCGGGTCTGTCAGCTCCCGCATTAAGACCAAATGTCTCATAATCGTGCCAGTATAAAGTGGACTGATTGCTTACGTTTTCTTGGGTTGTTTTTTGTAAGTTATCTTTCATCTGAAGCCTTTTTTTACTGGTTTATAACTGAAAATAGATTTCTCTTCTTGTCATGCTCGGTCTGCACGGCAAACTTGAATTATCAAACCATAAAAATTTATGCCTTGAGCCATTAAATGCAATGTTTAGTTTTAGCTTCCATTTTCGCTAGGCCACTAAACCACAATGGTTGAAACTTGTGCGTTATCAAAGGTTAAGCTAAGTGAGGCGTGAGAGCAAGTTATTAAGCTTAGGCGCCCATTCTTTGCTGTCGGTTGGCATTGTAATTGCTTTTCACCGGTGTGCTCGACGGTGCTTAACTTGGGCTATGCGCGTTTTGTTAGCAAAAGCCATATATTGCATATTGTTAGCTAAGTATATTGAGTATAATAGTCAGGTATCCAATATTGTTCATTGGATAGGGTTACTTTTTGGTGATCTCTATTTGGCTTGCAGATTTTTAATTTTAAGGTAAGTTAATTGTAAATATCACTCATGTTTTTTTCATCGGTGTACCGCCAGCAGTAAAATTTTGTTCGTTGTTAGACAAACAGTAACTGCATAATGAACTACACAAATCCAGGGATTGAATATGAATGATATGAGCAAAAAGAGGCTATGGCGAAAGAGACTGATTGCTTTACCGAAGATCAAGGTTTTACTTGTTGTTCTCGTACTTGTCACCTTAGCCGCTGCCCTAAGAGTATGGTGTTTTCTCATTTTTAAATCGGATCTCGTGTGGTTGACATTCTACCCCGCCGTGATTGTTGCCGCCCTCTATGGTGGATTGTATGCTGGGTTGCTGGCAATCCTACTTGCCTATTTAGCCGTATCCTTTTTATCGCCGTTATTTATTACTATCCCTTTTAGCTATCATCATCGTGACATCATGGATATGGCACTTTTCATTGCCACCTGCACCCTTATTTCGCTCCTAGTTGAAGTTCGGCATGGCATGCGAAGAGCATTGGTGGAAAGCAAGCTAAGATTAAAAGCGAGTAGAAAACGTGAGCTGTTTATTCGCGAACTCATTGATTATATGCCCAATATGATAGGTTATTGGGATAGTGATTTACGCTGTCGCTTCGCTAACAAAGCTTTCAGTGAGTGGTTTGGCAAGGAGCCCGAGCAGATTATCGGCATTACATTTAAAGAACTGGTGGGGGAAGATCTATTTGCACTAAATGAACCTCATATTCGAAGAGTATTAGCGGGTGATCTACAACGCTTTGAACGGACAATCAGTAAAGCAGATGGAAGTGTCGGACACATTATCGGACACTACATTCCCGATTACGACAGCAATGGCCGTGTCAAAGGCTTTTCTACTCAGGCCAGTGAGATAACAGATCTGAAGGAAATGCAAGGGCAATTAAAAATGGCCGCATGTGTATTTGATAATACGCTCGATGGTGTCATTATCACTGATAGTAGTGGCGTTATTTTGTCGGTTAACCCCGCTTTTAGTGACATAACTGGGTATTCAGCAGAAGAGGCAGTCGGAGAAACACCTAGACTGTTGAAATCAGACCGTCACGATCAAACATTCTATGCCGCCATGTGGACAGAGATACTAAACAAGGGAAAGTGGAGTGGTGAAATCTGGAATCGTCGTAAAGATGGGGATATTTTTCTTGAACGTCTGACCATTAGTTTGGTTATCGGTGAAGACGGTAAGCCTTTTCGTTATGTCTCGGTATTCAGCGATATTACTGATCTCTGGCATAAAGATGAACATCTAAAGCATTTAGCATTTTATGATGCATTGACCGACTTGCCGAATCGTACTCTGTTGATGGAACGGTTAGATCAGAAAATAATCAGTTGCCAGCGAACAAAACAACACTTTGCACTGATGTTTATTGATCTTGATGGTTTCAAACTTATCAACGACCAGTTTGGTCACAACGTTGGAGACGAGCTATTAAAGTTGGTCGCAGAAAGACTTTCAGGGCTGGTGCGCCAATCCGACACCGTTTCCCGCTTAGGTGGAGACGAATTTATCTTTATAGCCAACAATCTGCAGGAAAAAGAAGAAATTTCATATATAGCGAGTCGAGTACTGAAATCAATAAATGAGCGAATGGATATTCTCGGTGAAGTAGTTCAGGTTGGGGCATCCATTGGAATTGCTCTGTTTCCTCAAGATGGGGAGACATGTGATGCTTTAATAAACAATGCCGATACAGCAATGTATGCAGCCAAAAGTACGGGTAAAAATAACTTTATTTTTTACACGTCTAAAAAATAACGCCGTAAGAAAGAACAATGTCATATTATAATTGACCTCATCAGTAACCCTGCTCATTGCCATAGTGCATTGGATCATTTTCATATTTTGTCGGGATGGTCACCGCAAATGTCATTTCCCCGTGATGAGTTAATTATCCAAGAAAAACGACTAATAAAACCGCTTAAGGCGTGATGATGTGTAAATTTCACGCCTTAAGTGGGATTCGCATCAAGTTTTATTTACTGACTATAACTTTGTAGAAAATGGCCGATTTTAGTAATCGCAGTAGTTAGTTCGTCCATACGTGGTAAGCATGCTATCCGAAAATGATCCGGTCTATGCCAGTTAAAGCCGGTTCCTTGCACTATTAAGATCTTTTTTTCCATTAGCAAATCAAGGGCAAAACGCTGATCATCTTTCATATTAAATTTTTTCTGATCTAGTTTTGGAAATAGGTATAAGGCACCATTAGGTTTAGCACAACTGACACCAGGGATGTCATTAAGAAGTTTCCATGCGCCTTGGGTTTGATCATACAAACGGCCGCCCGGTATTATTAACTCATTAATACTCTGATAACCGCCTAATGAAGTTTGAATGGCATGTTGCATAGGGACATTCGCGCATAATCGCATACTGGCAAGTATCTCTAAGCCACTGATATAATCGCGAGCATGTTTTTTGGCTCCGCTTATCATCATCCAGCCGACGCGGAATCCGCAGACACGGTAAGCTTTGGAAAGTCCGTCAAAAGTGACAATTAAAATGTCATCTGCCAAGGTAGCCAGTGGCACATGTAGCGCATCGTCATAGGTTATTTTGGAATAAATCTCATCTGAAAATACGATTAGATTATGCTGCCGTGCCAGTTCAACAATTTGCTCCAATAATTCTTTACTGTAAACAGCACCGGTTGGATTGTTAGGGTTAATAATAACAATGCCTTTGGTTTTTGCGGTTATTTTTGCTTTGATATCGTCGATATCGGGAAACCAATCTGACTGCTCATCACAGACATAATGCACCGCTTTGCCACCTGATAAATTGGTCGCAGCTGTCCATAAAGGATAATCAGGCGCGGGCACTAACAGCTCATCGCCGTTATTTAATAACCCTTGCAACGCCATCACTATTAATTCACTTACGCCATTACCGATATAAATATCATCTGTGTCAAGTGATAGTAATCCTTTAGCTTGGTAGTGCTGCATAATCGCTTTGCGTGCAGAGAAAAGTCCTTTGCTATCACAATAACCTTGGCTTTGCGGTAGGTTTTTAATCACATCCATTAGCACCTCTTCTGGCGCTTCAAAACCAAAAGGAGCCGGATTACCGATATTCAGTTTTAAAATTCGCTGACCTTCTTCTTCTAATTTTTGGGCTTGTTTAAGTACAGGCCCACGAATGTCATAACATACATTATCTAATTTATGGGACTTTTGAATGGAATACATAACAACCTCTAGAAAGATAAACGGTGTGATAATCACGAAAACAGTGATAAAAAATGAATGACTATAAAAATACCTGATCTTAACGGGAGAGTGAAGTAAATAAAAGCGCCAAGTAAAGATTCATGGCTTTTATTATTAAATATTTTCAAGTATTGTTGAAAATATTGCATATTTTTAAAGGCTGGCTTTCACAATGATTGAAATCAAACACTTAAAAACGTTATCAACGCTTAATAATACCGGGAGTTTAGTGGAGGCGGCAAAACAGTTACATCTCACGCAATCAGCATTATCACATCAATTAAAAGAACTAGAAGGGCGGCTTAATTGTTCGTTATTTATCCGTAAATCACGACCTATCCGCTTTACTGTATCGGGGTTGCGTTTATTAGAATTAGCGGATCAAGTTTTACCCGAAATTCGTAATGCCCAACGAGATCTTTCACGTTTTGCTTCAGGGGATGCGGGCAGGTTGCATATGGCGATTGAATGTCACTCGTGTTTTCAGTGGCTAATGCCTGCGATCGATAAATTCCGTGATAGCTGGCCGGAAGTGGAACTGGACTTTTCAAGTGGCTTTAGTTTTTTGCCTTTGCCTGCGCTGAAACGCGGTAATCTTGATTTAGTCGTCACCTCAGATCCCCAGCCCATTGAAGGGATAAGTTATATCCCTTTATTCAGTTATCAATCAATGCTTGCATTAAGTCGCCATCATCGACTTGCAAATAAAGTCTATATTGAAGCGGAAGATCTCCGCGAAGAAACCTTGATCACCTATCCGGTCGAAAAAGAACGCTTAGATATTTTTAATCAATTCTTAATACCCGAAGGGGTTTCTCCCGCTAAAATTCGTTATGCAGATATGACATTAATGATGCTGCAGCTAGTTGCTAGTGGTCGTGGTGTTGCGGGGTTGCCCAATTGGGCGTTATTTGAATATCTGAAAAAGGATTATGTGGTCGCGCGGCGCTTGGGTAAAGAGGGCGTTTGGAACACACTTTATGCGGCGGTGCGTGAAGAGCAAATATCCTTAGCTTATCTGCAAGATTTTATTAGCACTGCAATCGACAGCTCTTTTACACATCTTAAAGGAATTAAAGTTGCCACTGGAACTGAAGCTTTATGATTTTTTGAAAAAGGGATGGAAATAGTGTGATATTTAAGCAGTTCATTCTGTGGACATTGATCTGCTAGTTATTTTTATGGTTGAACATTTGCAGTAAAGCGAATAAAAAGTCACAATTAGCACTTAATTATTTAATTAAAGAGATAAAATCGATTAATCGTTGTGAGCAGAATATATGTTTTTCAGTCTATCTATTGCAACAATACTCTGGCTGGTATGTAAGATTTTATTTCAACACTAAGACTTCTTTTTAATAATTCAGCAATGCATGGATATGTACTTAATCACTGTGGTCTTGTAAAAACACCATCACACAGAAATAGTACGCTGAGTATGTTGGCTATTAGGCACAAATATTTATGCCAATCTGCTTAATAAAATGGCCATCGTTTGTGTAGGAAAAAAAGTTAAGAACAAGGTACACGATTTGCATTTATATAGGTATTTACTATTTTGACCGGTAACAATGCGTAGATACTTAGGCGGCTGATTTTATTAACAATATTTTGCTCTACTAATAGGGGGATCTATTGTTGCAAACTGGCAGTCAAGCAGAGAAACTCTTTTGCTTTGGTAAACGACAACGTAGTGTGTTTTTCGGCTTGCCAGATAATCAGGTTTCCGCTATGGTCACTCTCTATCAACTTGCTGTAACTTTGATGTTCACCATAGGTGGCGTTAAATAAAACCAGATCAACAATGCGATTTAATGCAATTGTAAAAAATTAATTTAACAAAAATAACGGGACGTAGCGTTTTCAGTGTGATAGTTATTATGCACATGAAATGGATAGTTCGGTGAAGCAATCAAACCGATTTATTTTACTCGAACGAAAAAAGGCAATATTAAAACAGCCGCCATTGAGTAAGATGACGTTTTAACAATAATTTAAAATTAAAATCAAATTTGAGCACATGTATGTGCCTGGGGATAACAATGATCAATACTGATGACGTACATATCAAAGCAATAAAAGAACTCTTGCCACCGGTTGCGTTACTAGAAAAATTTCCTGCAACTGATGCCATTAGCGAAACCGTATCTGGCTCACGTAATGCAATCCATCAAATTTTAAGCCAACAAGATGATCGTGTATTAGTGATTATTGGACCTTGTTCCATAAATGATCCTGAAGCGGCGCTTGATTATGCTCAAAAACTAGCACCACTGCGTGAAAAATATAAAGACACATTAGAAATTGTAATGCGTGTTTATTTTGAAAAGCCGCGTACAACGGTTGGCTGGAAAGGTTTAATTAATGATCCGGAATTAAACGGTACCTGTAATATCAATAAAGGTTTACGTACTGCTCGAAAATTATTGTTAGATATCAATGAGATGGGACTTCCAGCTGCGACTGAATTTTTAGATATGATAACCCCACAATATGTGGCAGATTTAATGACTTGGGGGGCAATTGGCGCGCGCACCACTGAATCTCAAGTTCACCGTGAACTTGCCTCTGGTCTTTCCTGTCCAGTTGGTTTCAAAAATGGGACTGATGGCACAATTAAAGTTGCTGTAGATGCGATTGGTGCAGCTAACGCATCTCACCACTTTTTATCTGTCAATAAATTCGGTCACAGTGCTATTGTTGAAACAACGGGTAATCCCGATTGTCATATTATTTTACGTGGTGGTAAAGCGCCAAACTATAGTGCAGACGATGTTGCTGCTATTAAATCGGAGTTAAAAAAATCTGGCCTACAAGAAACATTGATGATTGATTTCAGTCATGCTAACTCTGAGAAGAAATTTGAAAATCAGATGAAGGTTTGCAGTGACGTTTGTAATCAAATTGTGGCTGGAGATCAATCTATTTCTGGCGTAATGGTTGAAAGCCATTTAGTGGAAGGGCGCCAAGATCTAATAGAGGGTGTTACACCTAGCTATGGGCAGAGTGTTACTGATGCTTGTATCGGTTGGTCTGATACTGAAAAACTGTTAGCGCAATTAGCGGATGCAGTTTTAATACGCCGTGGTTAATCGTGACTTTAGTTAATGATTAAAGCACTGTTTTGACAGTGCTTTTTTTGTCTAAAACTTATCTGTAGAGAGCTGCATGAACAATAAAGTCAAGCCGATAATGATTTTAGGCTGTACTAGTGACGCCGGAAAGAGCTTAATTGTCACTGCAATTTGCCGGTTGCTTGCCAACAGAGGGGTAAAAGTTGCCCCCTTTAAGGCGCAAAATATGAGTAATAATGCGGCGATTACCGAAGATGGATTGGAGATAGGTCGCGCGCAATATTTACAAGCATTAGCCGCAAAAGCAAAACCTAGCTCCTCCATGAACCCAGTACTGCTCAAACCAAGTGCCGATACTTTTAGCCAAGTGATTGTTAATGGTGTTGTTAATCATAAAATCAGCCAAATGCCTTGGATGGAGCGAAAGTCTTTATTGTGGCGCGAAGTACAGCATGCGTTACTGCAACTGCAAAATGAATATGAACAAATCGTCATTGAAGGGGCGGGTAGTCCAGCTGAAATAAACCTTCGTGCGGGTGATATTGTTAATATGTCCGTTGCACTTGAATGTCAGGCCGATGTGTATTTGGTATCTGATATTGACAGAGGGGGATCCTTTGCGCATCTGCTCGGTACTTGGGCTTGTCTTGCACCCGAAGAGCAAGCGCTGATTAAAGGTTTTGTGCTCAATAAATTCAGGGGGGATCCATTATTACTGGGCAACGCAATGGCATGGTTGCAAGAAAAAACAGGCATTCCTACGGTCGCCAATCTGCCCTATTACCGCCACCAGTTACCTGAAGAGGATAGTTTTCGCCTAGGCACAAAATGGCAACGTGGGAAAATAAATATTGCACTTATCTATTATCCTTATGCTTCAAATTTAGACGAATTTGATCCGCTTATTTATCAAGATGATATTAATTTGGTGCCCGTGCATCAAAATGAAGATTTGAACGATTTTGACGCGTTAATTCTGCCTGGTAGTAAAAATAGTGGTGTGAGTTTAGAATTTTTACGTACAACCGGTTTAGATAGTAAGATCTGCCAGTTCAAAAAAACGGGGAAGCTGATATTGGGGGTCTGCGGTGGATTGCAGATACTAGGCAAGCGGATTATTGATACGCACAGCATTGAAGATGGCGATAAAAATGGACTCGGCTTAATTGCATTACAAACAGAGATAGAGATCGATAAATCCACTCGGCAGCGTAGTATTAAGTGGTTTGATAGCTCTCTCCTTGGTTATGAGATACACCATGGAAAAACAGTTGTCAGTGGAAGTGTGTTTCCTTTTATAAGTAAAGGATTAGGCTGGCGGCAGGAAAATATCTATAGCACCTACCTACATGGTCTCTTTGAAAATAAAGTTTTTTACGACTGGTTCATGAGGCAGGTTGGAGGAAGAGAAAATGGTATTGAATGGTCGGCTCATATTGATACTGAGCTAGATAATTTAGCGGCGATGTTTGCACTGCACGGCTGGCTATAGGGTGACTGGATGACAGTTTATTCGTTGCTGAACGCCTTACTTAACCACAAATGCTGATTCGCACAAAACGATTTACCCCGAAGCCCTAAGAAATTGGTTATTCGCTTCCTATAACTGCTAGAATACTTACCCTATTTCTTTTTTCGTACTTTCTCGGATATCTTTATGCCTCATTCTGTACCTAGTGATTCTACTGATTTTCAGCAAATATTGGCTGACGCACTTGAAAATAATAGCCTGACTAAACTTGTACTAAGTAAATACAGGGGCAGTGATAAGAGCTTACAACGTATTACCATTCGCCCAATTAGATTACAAAATGAAGACGTGCTTTCATTTGTTTATCAACATCAAACCAATCACATCACTAAAAATCAAACTTATAAAGCGGCGATAGAGACTATAAAATTGCTATTGGTTGAACAGTTTAAAAGTGCTTATTTATCCCTGCTCACTATTGAAATTCAATTAGAAATCAGCAAAAAAGGAAAAAGTAAAATAACTAAGCATCAGATTAAAGAACACGCTGATAACGATTTGCAGCACAATCGTGCTAAAAAACGCTTTGTAGATATTAATCGTCCCTTTCTGACTCAGCTAGGGGTGACTGATAAGCAGCATAATTTGATTCCCGCCATGTCGCATAAATGGAAGCAGATCAATAAATTTATTGAAGTCTTTAAGCAAGCTCTCGATGTATCACCTCTGGCAAAGGATGCGCCTATTAATGTGGTCGATTTTGGCTCCGGAAAAGGCTATTTAACCTTTGCTATTCATGACTATTTACGTAATAGCCTAAACAATAATGCACAGGTTACTGGGGTAGAATTACGTCAAGGGTTAGCCGATTTATGTACACAAACCGCGGCGACACTCGAACATCATGGTTTGTCATTTGTCTGTGGCGATGTAAAGACACATGCGCCGAAACATACCGATGTGATGATTGCACTACATGCCTGTGATATTGCCACTGACTATGCAATACATTATGGAATCCGTGCTAATGCCGCTATTATTATGTGCTCGCCATGTTGCCATAAACAATTACGACCACAGATGCAAAGCTCTGAGCTATTCAAACCGATGTTGCAATATGGGGTGCATATGGGGCAACAAGCTGAAATGGTGACGGACTCATTACGTGCGCTATTTTTAGAGGCCTATGGTTATACAACAAAGGTTTTTGAATTTATCAGTCTTGACCACACTAATAAAAACAAAATGATTCTGGCGATTAAAACGGCCAAACCTAATGCTAAGAAGCATATGCAATTTCTACAGCAGATTGCTGATATTAAAAATTATTACGGTATTAAAGAACATTGTCTAGAAACCTTACTCACAGACAGTAACACGCACTAATTTTACTCATTCATGCTGATCACAAAAATGGATCAGCATCTTAACTATAACCGTTCCTTAAGGATTCCTTAAGATTTAGGCTGTATATTATTGTTAATTATTTATTCACTTGGCTAATTGTTTTGAAAAAAATATTATTAATGACATTTAAAAATCTAAATATATCTATGCATATGACTAGCTTTATCACCATTCTCTCTGTCTATTATGCCTTTATTTTGAATTTTCCTATTGATCAAAAAATATATCAGTTATCGACAAGTGGAAGTATGATATTTTCATATATATCACCAATATTATTGACCTTTGCTTTTATTATTATTTTCTCACTTCTGGCTGTACCTTATCTATTTAAGGTTCTTTTTATAGGTATAACGCTGACCTCGGCATTGGCATTTTATGCAAGCATAAAATACAACG